>PIVL01000091.1 GCA_003354145.1 Paracoccaceae bacterium | reverse complement strand
AATTCGGCAAACAAATCTTGATCATGGCGTGGGGTCTGACCCGGAATATAGGCATATGGCGGCGTTGGGATCATCGCGGATCAGGCCACAAGAACCTGCTCGTTTTCGATCCGGTTCAGACGATTGGCGAAGTCAGAGATTGCCGCCAGCGTTTGTTCCGGTTGCTCCTGATGCGGCGCATGTTTGCAATCGTCCAGTATTTCAATGTCCACCGGGGAATAGCTGCGATCATCGATCTCTTGTATTTGGGCCAGCGTGCCAAACTGATCCTCACGTCCCTGAATAGCCAACGTCGGGATGCGCAGATAATCAATCACTTCGGCAACGTCCCAGGACTCGAATTGCGGATCCAACCAGGCGCGATTCCAGCCGTAGAATGCCCCATCTGCATCGCGATGATATTTCTGCATTTTCTCACGCAGACCACCCGTCTCAAACATCTCGGTGGATCTGGCAATTTCGGCCAGCCCGCCCGGTTCCGTAAAGAAATGCGGGGCCATCAGAATCAGACCACGGACACGGTGATCCTGCACGCTGCCTGCATATATCGCGCTGATCGTTGCCCCATCGCTGTGACCAAACAGAATGCCGCGCTGAAACCCCATCTGGTCAAGGATTTGAGGCAATACATCCATTGCCTCACGCGTCATGAAATCTATCGAACGGGGCAATTCCACCGGGTCGGATTGACCATAACCTTGCCGGGAATAGACAAACACCCCCATGCCGGTTGCCTCTGCAACCTGCTGAGGAAAGCCCCGCCACAAGGCAAGACACCCCAACCCTTCATGTAACATGACAATCGTCGGCGCCTGATCCGGTGTTGGGCCGAAACACGCGTATTCAAGCGTTACACCATCCACAATCAACGGCGTTTTCGAAGGGTCTGACCAATTCAGTTGAGCCATCATGTGTTCTCTCTCAGCTTGAATCTCTGGATTTTTCCGGTAGCCGTTTTTGGCAGGTCATCGACAAATTCTATCCAGCGCGGATATTTCCACATGCCGATCTTGTCTTTGACATAGGCTTTGAGTTCGTCCGTCAGATCATTGCCCGTATCCGCTGCCTGCAGCACCACAAAGGCCTTGGGTTTCTCGAGTCCATCTGCGTCACGCAATGCGACAACTGCCGCCTCAAGAACAGACGGATGGCTGACCAACGCTTGCTCAACTTCAAACGGGGACAACCAGATACCTGACACTTTGAACATATCGTCGGTGCGCCCACAATAAATGTACCGCCCCTCTTCTGTCAGCTCGTACTTGTCGCCCGTGCGTGTCCATTCACCTTCAAACGTCGCACGGCTTTTGTTGCGCTGGTTCCAATAACCGTCAGCCGCCGAAGCCCCCCGAACCAAAAGCTCACCAATTCCACCGACCGGAACATCCTTGCCGGTCTCGTCCAGCAAACGCACATCATATCCCGGCACTGCGCGCCCCGAAGTGCCATAAACCACGTCGCCCGGCGCATTGGACAGAAAGATATGCAGCATCTCGGTCGAGCCAACACCATCCAGAATATCTACACCCCATAAGGAGTGCCAGCGCTTGCCGATATCTTCGGGCAGCGCCTCGCCTGCGGAAATGCAGGAGCGCAATGTCGTGTCAGGTTTTCCGTTGGCTTCAATATGCGCGACCATGGCTGCGTACAGTGTTGGTACACCGCAAAATATTGTTGGATTTTCAGCGGCGATGATGTCGGTCACACCGTCTGGGGTCGGACGACCATTGAACAGGATTGCGGTGGCACCAACCGACATCGGGAATGTCATGCCATTGCCCAGACCATAGGCAAAGAACAGCTTGGCCACGGAGAATATTACATCCGTCTCGCCTATCTGCAAAACCTGCGCGCCGTAAGTGTCAGACGTGGCTTTCAGGGCGCTGTGCACGTGGCGTACGCCCTTGGGCAACCCGGTTGAGCCTGAAGAGTAAAGCCAGAACGCCGTGTCATCCGGAGAAACAGAAACCGCCGCGACAGGATCACAATCAGCGATGAAATCCGTGAAGGCTTGGGTCCCTTCCGGGGTGTCACCACCAATCACAACGATACGATCCAGATGCTTGCAGGCCAAAGCAGCAGACTGCACCACCGGCCACAATTTTGATGAGACAAACAGACAAGATGGCCGAGCGTCATTCAGGATTGCCTCGTAGACAGGTCCGGCCAGCAAAGTGTTTAACGGCACCGGGATGACTCCGGCTTTGATGCATCCCCAGAATATCTGCGGGAATTCGATCTGATCCAGTACCAGCATCAACGCACGATCCTCGCGTTTGATCCCGGCGCGGCCAAGGGCGGCGGCGACACGGCCTGTCTCAGCAGCCAAATCGCTATAGGTCAGCGTGCGCTTGTCGCCAGCAGCCTCTCGAAATGCAACCGTTTCGTCGCGGCCCTCGTTTAGGTGTCGATCAACGAAATAGCTGGCTGCGTTTGGCACGGCTGGCTCCTTTGTTTTAGGGGATTAGAAACAATGTTATCGCCGGGAACATGACCAGTATAACCACCCGCACCAGATCGGAACCAACAAAAAACATCACTGATTTATACGTGTCGATCATCGACGATTCGGGGTCCATCGCGTTGATGATGAACAGGTTCATACCCACCGGCGGAGTTATCAATCCAACTTCGACCACAATCAGAACAAGGATGCCAAACCAGATAGCAACATGTTCCGGGCTAAGACCAAAATCAAGCACGCTGATCACCGGGAAAAAGATGGGGATAGTCAAAAGGATCATGCTGAGGCTGTCCATCAGACAGCCGAAAACCAAGTAGAATACCAGTATCAGTGAAAGCACCACCCAAGGGCTAAATCCCTGACTAACCACGAAATTTGACAATTCTTGCGGCACCTGGGTAAGCGCCAGAAACCCGTTATAAAACCCGGCTCCCAGCACAATGAAAAAGATCATCGCGGTCGAGCGCGCGGTGACCGTAAAGCTTTCGATCAGGGTTCCCCATCTCAGCCCGCCATTGATCAGCGCAATGATACCTGTGCCTGCAGCGCCAACAGCGGCCCCTTCGGTGGGTGTGAACCAGCCGCGATAAATGCCGCCGACAACCAGCCCAAAGACAAGCAATACTGGCCACACTTTAAGCAGCAAGGCAAAACGTTCGTTAAACGGAACCCGAGGTCGAGTTCCCGCAGAACCCGGGAAGAGACGGACATAAAGTGAAATGGCAATGACATATCCCAACGCCGCCAATATGCCGGGGATGAAGGCCGCAAGGAACAGTTTGGCGATGTTCTGTTCAGTCAGAATAGCATAAATAACCAGCACCACCGAAGGCGGGATCAGAATGCCCAATGTACCACCTGCCGCCAGTGTGGCGGTAGAAAATCCACCGGCATAGCCATAGCGTTTCAGCTCAGGCAGCGCGACACGTCCCATTGTTGCCGCCGTCGCCAGTGAACTGCCGCAGATCGCACCGAAACCTGCACAAGCACCGATCGCGGCCATGGCCACACCGCCTTTGCGATGGCCCAGAAAGCCTTCTGCAGCTTTGAACAGCGCTGTGGACATACCGCCCAGAGTCGCAAAATGGCCCATCAACAGGAACATCGGTACGATTGTCAGAGAATAGCTGGAGAAGGTCGTGAAGGTCTCACTTTTAAGTCTGGCAAACGCAACATTTGTACTACCGGTGACAATGCTCAGACCGATCAACCCGACCAGAAACATGGCCAGCCCAATGGGAACACGCAAAAAGATCAGGATCATCAGCGCCGGAAAGGACGCGATGCCAATTTCAAGTGTGCTCACTGTTCTGCCCCCACACCGTCCCAGATGATGACCCGGTCGGTGAAAAATTCATATGTCCGCACAAGGCCCATATAGATGCCCACTACGGCGGCAACGACGGCCCCTACAAAGCTGGCGGCATAGGCCCACCAAATTGGAAATTGCAAAAGAAACGTCGTTTCGCCATAACGCATTTTTGACGACATCCCTTCGTAAAGACGCCAGGCAATCAGCACCAGCACAGCAGCAAAAACCAGCTCAATAATCATGCGCAAAAATCGTTGTACCCGCGTCGGCAGCTTGTCGGTAAATATCCCGACCGTCGCGTGGCCCGAGGTGATCTGGCACAATGGCAAAAAGGCAAAAATGGCAAAGGCGACGCCAGATTCAACGAGCTCAAAGTCGCCATTGACCGGGCCAACCCCCAAACCCAGCACCCATTGGGCGAATTCCGGAACCAGGTTTTCCATAAAGTCACTGTGCATCCAGCCGTTTATAAGGCGCCCAACGATCGACACACAGGTCAAAACGATCAGAAGCGTCAAAACAATGCCACCCAGAATGGCCGAAAACTTGGCCAATCCCATCATAAAGTTCTTCAACATTTGTGTTAGCCCTGCGCCGGATTGTTCGTTTCAAATTAAAGTTAAAACACAATTTGAACTCGGAATTCATTAAACAAAACCGCGGCGAGAGTATCGCCGCGGTTTCTTGTTTCTTACCAGAATTACTGGCTGTATTTTGCGATCAATGCGCGGGCTTCGTCGATCAGTGCCTGACCGTCTTTGCCCTTGCTGGCCATGTCCGCAATCCACTCGTCATAGATCGGCTGGGCCAAATCACGCCATTCCTGCGTTTGTGCAGCATCCAACGTGATGATATTGTTTCCCATATCAACAGCCAACTGACGCGATGGACCGTCGGCATCGGCCTGAGTACCACCGGCGAAGACCGAAAATTCCAGACCGGAATTGTCGTCGATCACCTTTTTCAGATCATCCGGCAGGCTCTCATACTTTTCCTTGTTCATCGCCAGAACAAAGGTCAGCGTATAAAGAGCAGCACCTGAGAATTCGGTGTGGTTGTGCACCAGTTCAGGAACTTTCAGAGCCGACGTTACTTCCCACGGAATGGTGGTACCGTCGATCACGCCTTTGGACAGACCTTCAGACACAGCCGGAACCGGCATCCCAACCGGGGTTGCACCCAGCTTGGTAAGCAAAGAGTTAACCGAGCGCGAACCGCCACGAATTTTCATGCCTTGCAGGTCGGCCGGTGTGTTTACCGGATCCTTGGTGTGGATCATGCCTGGGCCGTGAACCCATGTTCCCAGAATGTGAACATCCTGAAATTCGGTGTCTTTCCAATGCTTGTCAAACATTTCCCAATAAGCCCGCGAAACGGCGCGCGCATCGGTCATCATGAACGGCAATTCAAACACTTCGGTGCTGGGAAAACGACCCGGCGTATAGCCGACAACCGTCCAGACGACATCTGCAACCCCATCAATGGCCTGATCCATCAGTTCCGGAGGACGTCCCCCCAACTGCATCGACGGATAGCTGTCGATCTTGATTCGACCACCGGATTCACGCTCAATGTTGGCAGCCCAGACATCAAGGATAAGCTTTGGCACATTGGCCTGAGCGGGTAGAAACTGGTGCAGTTTCAGCGTCACTTCCTGCGCCGCTGCGGTTGTGGCCGTGAACCCTGCGCCCAGAGCAGCGATAGCCACCCCTGCGGCAACGCCCAATAGCTTTCTGCGACTAGTCATATGATTCCTCCCATAGATCAATTTGGCACTATAATGCCAGTTGTGACTTATAATGCAATTACTCGCCAGTAGTTTTTTAGACTAAATCAGGGCTGCTGCACTAACCAATTTGTTTTACACAAAACCAATTTGTTTTATACAGCCAATCGCAGAACGTTTTGGGGTCCAGAGGGTCGAAACCGACGCTTCAGCCCGAAAGCTTCATCCGCGCCATAAGGTCAGTCTTCAGCACGAACTGATGGTACAGTGCGCCCAGAACATGCAGCGCCACCAATGCCAGCAGCACAGCGCGCAGAACTTCGTGAGTCTCAGCAGCCGCCTCAACCCCGCCGAACCACGCCAACGCGCCGGAAATTGGCAACAAAACCATCAGCGCATAGAGCGACAGATGCACCACATGCGCGACGAGTTTCAAAGCCGCGGGTTCTTCTGTCGGCACCGGGGGTGCTCCCCGGGTCAGGCGAATCTTGATGCGCCACAGGACCAACACCAGTATCAGCAGACCGCCAAAGACATGGGCCGCAACCAACGGGTGAAAATCGGACGGCAGACCATCCTCGAACTTGTCCCAGGCTTCCGAAATCCACTCATGCTGCAAATATTGCGCGGTAATCAGCACGAAAATGACCCAGTGCAACAAGATTTGGGCGCGGGAATAGGTGTTGAGCATGTTGGGGCTCCGATAGATTAATTTTATCTCTAAACGTTATACGCAAACGGGCGCGCATTCCGTCGGTTGCCAATGCGATCGGCATTACCCAAGTCGCGGGGCCTTTCGGCAAGATTAGGTCTCGTAATGGGTTGATGCAACGGTTTCGTTGTCCGCCCTTGTCGTAAAGGCTGTTCAGCGCAGCGAGTTTGGGTCTGTCACCGCTTTGCGGCGTCCATACTGGTGAACGGGCCAAATACGTACAGCAACTCAAACCCCGGGAAAAAAAAGTGCTCCGATTTTTCTCATTTAACCATTCCTTCGCAACGTTATTCCAAAACCTGCTCAGAGCCGTTCTCCAGCAAATAAACACACCCCTGCTGGTTTGGTAATGCGCCCATTTCAGATCGCTCAAGCCCGCAGGTCAGCCCACGGATTACCTGCCCAAGCAAGCCATGCGCAACGATAATGCTTGGTCCCGTCAAATCACCCAGAAAATCCGCAATACGTTCGCGAAATGCCTCAAACCCCTCGCTCTCGGGGGCTACGCAGAACAAATCCAGATTGTGTGGATTAGCGTGAAATAGCTCGGGCCATTTTGCGCAGACCTCATCAAGGGTCAGCCCTTGCCAAATCCCGGCATATGCTTCGGCCAGACGATTGTCGGTTTTGAAGCTGGTACCATTCAACGCAATTTTCGCCGTTTGCTGTGCCCGCCCAAGCGGTGAGCAAAAACAATCCGGATCAAGCGCCAGAATGTCCCCCATCAAAGCCGCCTGACGGTGGGCCTGTTCAATTCCCAACGCTGTCAGCTGAGATTCAAGCTGGCCCTGAATACGTTTTTGCGCATTCCACTCGGTCTGCCCGTGCCGCAGCAACCAGATTTTCGGATGTGTCATGAAGAAAATTAGGTCCTACATACCTGTAATTTAGTGAGGTTAGTCAACCTATTACGCTCCATACTTCAAGTAAATAACGTCCTGCCAAACTCTGTGATCCAGCAAAGCAGCTAACTTAACTGTGGCTGATTTTGGTCCCAAGCACGTTCAGGCATTCGCGCATGAACGCCGCCAACGCGGTCCAGCCCATTGCTGACACCATGTTTCCATCAACATGTGCCTCATAAGGCGACAAAGGTAGAAACGTGCCGCCTGCCAGCGTAACCTCGGGCTCACAGGCACCAAGACCAGCAACGCTCTTGCCTTTCAACACACCATCTACGGCCATCAGAATTTGCACCCCATGACAGATGGTAAAGATCGGTTTCCCAGTCTCGTGGAAATGGCGCACAATGTCCTGCACCCGTTTGTCAGTACGAATATATTCCGGGCCTCGCCCACCGGCGCAATAGACCGCATCATAGTCGTCCAGAACGATCTCGCTAAAGGTCTTGTTGATTTCAAAATTGTGACCGGGCTTTTCGGTATAGGTCTGGTGACCTTCAAAATCATGCAGGGATGTCGCCAGAATATCGCCCTTGTTTTTGTCCGGGCAGACCACGTCTACGATATGGCCCACGGCTTCCATTGCCTGCTGAAACACAAAAATTTCATACTCTTCGCTGAACTCTCCTGCCAGCATAAGTATCTTTTTTCCGGCCATAATTCAGTTCTCCCAAAGCAGCACACATCAATGATTTGAAAGATGCCAGCAGCAATTAACGCGATATCGCGCCCCTGCTCGTCTCCCTCCTGCATTTTTAGGCTTGATCAACCGGAATTTGCAACCTTTTGCGCTAACATATCATACTAGGCAGAAAATTCTTACTTGGCAGTTGGAGAAACGGGCTCTTTCGGTGTTTTTGCAGCGTTGCTTTGGCGCAATTTGCAAATAATCACACGGCCGTTGGGTTTTTCCTCGGCCCGGTTTATCCGCAATTTACCAAACGGTTGCAGGTTCAGTTCGCGCCCGTCAGCGATGGCTTCGCCGAGGATGGCCAACACAGCCTCAACTGTGGGTTTGGCGTCTTTTCTCTTAGTTCCAGAACGTGCAGCAGCCAGATCAATCAGTTCTTTCTTTCTCATGTCAGGCTCACTTACAACCGGATCTGAAATAGATACAACTTTGGGCGTTGGTGTCGCCTTTGGCGGTTTTTTAGCAACTATGTTTGGCTTTGTGGTCTTTGCTTTTGTTGCCGGTGTCTTGCGTGTTGACGTCTTCGAAGACGCGGCAGCGCTTTTTGGAGTGCTCGCAGTCATGTTCAGCCTCATTGTTTCTTGCCTATCAACAATCTAGCGCTAATTTGCGAATAAATCCAGATTTCAATAACCGACACTGACAACAAGTTTAGCATTGGTGCCACAATATCGCGATGGCAGACCTCCGCCTGAAACATCCCTATCCCGGCTACTCCCCCCGAGCGCAAAAAAAACGGGCCCGACTAAGGCCCGTTTTCAAATTATGATTCACTCGACTGGATCAGTGGGCGGTCGCGGTTGTCGACCCGTCCGATGATTTCACCAAAGCACGGGCCGCAGCAGCCTCTTCTTCGGCGGCCTCGTCCCAGTCGATAGGTACTGGCTTACGGATCAAAGCGTGTTCAAGTACTTCGGACACGTGGCTGACGGGGATGATTTTCAACCCCTCTTTAACGTTGTCCGGAATTTCAACCAGATCCTTTTCGTTTTCCTGCGGGATCAGCACGGTTTTGATGCCGCCCCTAAGCGCCGCAAGCAGCTTTTCTTTGAGCCCGCCAATGGCCAGCGCGTTGCCACGCAACGTGACCTCGCCAGTCATCGCCATATCTTTGCGCACAGGAATGCGGGTCAAAACCGACACGATCGACGTGACCATCGCCAGACCCGCCGAGGGGCCATCTTTGGGCGTCGCCCCTTCAGGCACGTGGACGTGGATATCAAGGTTATCAAAGCGCGATGGATGCACACCAATCTTTGGGCTGATCGAGCGGACGTAGGACGACGCCGCATCAATCGATTCCTTCATGACATCGCCCAGTTTTCCGGTGGTCTTCATCCGACCTTTACCTGGAAGGCGTAGCGCCTCGATGCTAAGCAACTCACCACCTACGGTGGTAAACGCAAGTCCAGTGACAACACCAATCTGGTCCTCTTGCTCGGCCAATCCATAGCGGAATTTCGGCACACCAAGAAAGTCATCCAGATTGTCGGCTGTCACAGTAACCGATTCAACCTCTTTGCGAATGATCTTGGTCAGCGACTTTCGTGCCACCTTGGCAATCTCACGCTCAAGGTTTCGCACCCCCGCCTCGCGCGTATAAAGCCGAATGATCGAGGTCAGCGCATCATCAGTCAGTTTAAATTCACGACTTTTCAAACCGTGGTTTTTGGTCTGCTTGTCCAGCAAATGCAGTTTGGCGATCTCGCGCTTTTCATCCTCGGTATAACCCGCCAGCGGAATGATTTCCATCCGGTCAAGCAATGGGCCGGGCATGTTATAGCTATTGGCAGTAGTCAGGAACATCACATTGCTGAGGTCATATTCGACTTCTAGATAGTGATCGGTAAACGTGCCGTTTTGCTCCGGATCAAGCACTTCAAGCATAGCCGACGCCGGATCTCCGCGAAAATCCTGCCCCATCTTGTCGATTTCGTCAAGCAAGATCAGCGGGTTGGTCGTTTTCGCCTTTTTCAGTGCCTGAATAATTTTACCGGGCATAGAGCCGATATAAGTCCGCCGGTGACCGCGAATTTCAGACTCGTCCCGCACGCCACCCAGCGAGATGCGAATAAATTCGCGCCCCGTGGCTTTGGCGACAGATTTGCCTAGGCTGGTTTTACCAACGCCAGGAGGGCCGACCAGACACATGATCGGGCCTTTCATCTTTTTGCTGCGTTGTTGCACGGCCAGGTACTCGACGATCCGTTCCTTGACTTTCTCAAGCCCGTAATGGTCGTTATCGAGCACTTTTTGCGCGCGGTTCAGATCTTTTTTGATCCGCGATTTCTTTCCCCACGGGATCGACAGCATCCAGTCAAGATAGTTGCGCACAACAGTGGCCTCGGCGCTCATCGGGCTCATGTTCTTGAGCTTTTTCAGCTCGCCTTCGGCCTTTTCGCGTGCTTCTTTGCTGAACTTGGTTTCAGCGATTTTGGCCTCTAGCTCAGCAATCTCGTTGCTGCCCTCTTCGCCATCGCCAAGTTCTTTCTGGATCGCTTTGATCTGTTCGTTCAGGTAATATTCGCGCTGGGTCTTCTCCATCTGAGATTTGACCCGGGTTTTGATCTTTTTCTCGACCTGCAGCACGCTCATTTCGCCCTGCATCAAACCATAGACTTTTTCCAGCCGCTCACTAACCGACAAGGTTTCCAGCAGGTCCTGCTTTTGGTCGATTTCAATACCCAAATGACCCGCGACCAGATCGGCGAGTTTGGCCGGTTCGGTGGATTCGCCGACGGCTGTCAGTGCCTCTTCGGGAATGTTTTTGCGGACCTTTGCATAGCGCTCAAACTCATCCCCAACCGTGCGCAACAGCGCCTCGGTCGTGGTCACGTCGCCGGGCATTTCCGTAAGATATTCGGCGCGAGCTTCAAAGAAATTGTCGTTTTCCAGAAATTCGGTAATACGTACGCGCGCCTGCCCCTCGACCAGTACTTTGACAGTACCGTCGGGTAGTTTCAAAAGCTGCAATACGTTGGCCAACACCCCGGCGCGGAATATACCGTCGCTGTCAGGGTCATCAGCGCCCGGATCGATCTGGCTGGACAACAGTATCTGTTTATCATCCGCCATCACCTCTTCCAGGGCGCGTACCGATTTTTCGCGCCCAACAAACAAAGGAACGATCATATGTGGAAAAACCACAATATCGCGCAATGGCAGTACGGGGTACGAAGAATTGAGAGGGTCTTTCATGCTCTGTCCTTATTGTTGGCAAGACGACACTGGTCCCTCATCTGAGGCAACACTTGGCCATCTCCTGTCTTGGATGAATAACGTGGGGCACTTAGCGGCCCGTTTCAACCTTACTCAACTGTTTGTGTGCAGTAGAATGGCCTGTGAACAGGGTGGCTGCAAGGCATCAATGTAGACAAATTGCAAAAATGAGGCGCTAAAGCGCCATTTGAATTCGCATGCCCTTTGGGCAAACGAGCCTCCGGCGGGGATATTTTAACCAAAATGAATGGGTTGGCATGTTATGGCCCCGCTCTGTCGAAACAAAACGGGGCTTTCACTTTGGACGGTCATCGGCGTCCCCGCCTGTACCGCACTTTCAAGTTGGCACTCAATTCATTTCAGTTTGGTTAAAATATCCCCGCCGGAGGCAAAAAATTTATAAACGTTCGATATCCCCGTGCAGGCGATCTGCGTGAAATGTGGCCTGCCAGGCTTCAAAAGTCCCGCTGGCTATGGCGGCACGTATCTCGGCCATCAAAACCTGATAATACTGCAGATTGTGCCAGGTGAGCAGCATACCTGAAATCATCTCACCCGCTCTGAAAACATGGTGCAGATACGCGCGACTATAGTGCGAGCAAGCCGGGCAACTGCAGGATTCGTCCAATGGGCGTGGATCATCTGCGTGGCGGGCGTTCTTGATATTTATCACGCCATTGCTGGTGAATACCTGTCCTGTGCGTCCTGATCGCGAAGGCAAAACGCAATCCATCATGTCGATACCGCGCGCGACGGCCCCAACGATGTCATCCGGTTTACCAACCCCCATTAAATAGCGTGGCTTGTCGGCGGGCAACATATCCAGTGCGTAATCCAGCACTTCGAACATTTTCTCTTGCCCTTCGCCGACGGCCAATCCGCCAACCGCATAGCCATCAAACCCGATATCGCGCAAAGCATCCGCTGATTCCCGACGTTGCTCAGGGAAAATACTGCCCTGCTGGATGCCAAACAAAGCATGCCCCGGACGATCACCAAACGCATAACGGGACCTTTGCGCCCACCGCATCGATAGCTGCATACTTTCCAGCGCAGTTTTCTCGTCTGCAGGAAACGGCGTGCATTCGTCGAAACACATGACGATATCGCTGCCCAGCAACCGCTGAATCTCCATCGAGCGTTCCGGCGTAATCTCATGTTTTGAACCGTCAATATGAGATTTGAACGTTACGCCTTGTTCAGTCAGCTTTCGCAATCCGGCCAAACTCATTACTTGAAACCCGCCGCTGTCCGTTAGGATCGGACGGTCCCAGTTCATGAATTTGTGCAACCCCCCTAGTCGATCAATGCGTTCAGCCGTGGGCCGCAACATCAGATGATAGGTATTGCCCAGCAGAATGTCGGCGCCAGTCGCCGCCACGCTTTCAGGCAGCATCGCCTTGACAGTGGCCGCCGTTCCAACGGGCATGAACGCCGGCGTGCGAATATTACCGCGCGTCGTGTGGATCACACCAGTGCGCGCTTTGCCATCAGTGGCAGCCAGATCAAAGTTAAAGGAACGGGACATATTGCACTTTCATAAGATTTTTTCGCCTTGTTGCGCAATACCACTCGTTTGCCAAGCAATCTTCGCTATAAGCGGTCCTGTAACTTGAAATTCGCAACTGTGGCCCTGTATGTATACCATCGCACACAAACATTGAGGACTATAAATGATCGATCCTGAAATTCTTGATCTTCTAAGTGGGAATATCGCCTATATCCTGGGTGCACTGTTTCTAATTGTCGTTATTTTCAAAGGTGTGCGCATCGTTCCGCAGTCCGAGAAATTCGTGATCGAACGCTTTGGTCGCCTACATCAGGTGCTTGGCCCAGGCATTAACTTTATCGTTCCATTTCTGGACGCTGTCGCCCACCGCATTTCGATCCTCGAGCGTCAGTTGCCGACCATGACGCAGGATGCCATTACCGCAGACAACGTGTTGGTGCAGGTCGACACATCAGTATTTTACCGCATTATTGAGCCGGAAAAAACCGTCTATCGGATCCGCGATGTTGACCCGGCTATTTCCACCACTGTGGCTGGCATCGTACGCGCCGAAATCGGCAAAATGGAACTGGATCAGGTGCAATCCAACCGTGCCAATCTGACTAGCGCCATCAAGAATTCGCTTTTGGCGGTGGTTGATGATTGGGGCATCGAAGTCACCCGCGCCGAGCTGCTTGACGTGAACCTGGATCAGGCCACGCGCTCAGCCATGCTGCAACAGCTGAACGCTGAACGTGCCCGCCGTGCACAGGTAACCGAGGCCGAAGGCACTAAACGCGCCGTCGAGTTGGCCGCAGATGCGGAACTTTACGCCTCTGAACAATCCGCCAAAGCCCGCCGCATTCTGGCCGACGCCGAGGCCTATGCCACCGAAGTCGTCGCTCGCGCCATTTCCGATCACGGCATCGAGGCGGCGCAGTATCAGGTTGCCTTGAAACAGGTCGAAGCGCTGAACGCATTGGGTGCTGGCGAAGGGTCGCAAACCATTGTGCTTCCGGCCAATGCAATTGATGCCTTTGGTGATGCGTTCAAGATGCTGAAAGGTGGCAAATGATGGTCGAGGTCTGGACAATCTGGTGGGTTTGGCTGTCCGGCGCTCTGGTGTTGGGCATACTTGAGGTGCTCTTGCCCGGCTTTGTTTTTCTGGGATTTGCTATTGGCGCCGTGGTGATGGCGCTGATTCTGCTGTTCACAGGTCCGGCTTTTGGACTGCCGGTCCTGCTGCTGATCTTTGCCGCGCTGTCGCTGGTTAGCTGGATGATTCTGCGCAAGATGTTCGCGCTGCCAAAGGGCCAGGTGAAAACGTTTGATCGTGATATTAATGATTGATTGCCTGCCTCTAGCGCAAGTATTTTGAAATTGAGTTCGGGAAATGGGGGTGGCTTTGGTGAATGCTCTTTTGGTTTTGGAGCACGAAACCAATCCGTCATTGAAATAACTCTGGATACTCTGAAATAATCCACCAACAGGGCTTGCATGAGCCGACTCCAACAGCTAAGACGCACGCCAGAGCGGGTGATTAGCTCAGTTGGTAGAGCGCTTCGTTTACACCGAAGATGTCGGGAGTTCGAGCCTCTCATCACCCACCACTTAACCCGCTGAAATCTTTACATATCCCCAAAAACCGCCTCTAAAAAGGAAGAGTGTTCTAGATCACTGAATCCAGAGCGCCCCGTTCAGCCTGGACTTGTCCCGGTTTAGTTCCGGTCTCTTTGGAGCAATGTTTGCTGTGAAGGAGATAAGAGATGGCAATACGATACACCGACGAGTTTCGCCGTGATGCGGTTCGCATCGCAATCA
>PIVL01000876.1 GCA_003354145.1 Paracoccaceae bacterium | reverse complement strand
AAGGCTGCTTGCAAGCCAGAGATATGGCTGATCTGCAATGCGTTATCCACCACGATATCTTGTTTCGTGTTGAGCTGGCTGGTCGTCGCTGCTGCATCGGCCTTGAGGGCCAGGGCCGCTGTCGTCGCTGATGCATCGGCTTTGGCACCCAGGGCGCTGCTGTCCGCCTTACCCGCCAGAGCTGCTGTCGTTGCTGCTGCATCGGCCTTGAGGGCCAGGGCCGCCGTCGTCGCTGATGCATCGGCTTTGGCATCCATGGCGCTGCTGTCAGCCTTACCCGCCAGAGCTGCCGTCGTTGCTGCTGCATCGGCCTTGAGGGCCAGGGCCGCTGTCGTCGCTGATGCATCGGCTTTGGCATCCAGGGCGCTACTGTCAGCCTTACCCGCCAGAGCTGCCGTCGTTGCTGCTGCATCGGCCTTGAGGGCCAGGGCAGTGTTCACATCGGTAGTCGAGGCCTTGGTGTTCGCAAGATTGAGAACACTCACCTCCAAGGAAGCATCGACTTGGATCCTCTGGGTGTTAGCTTCTAAAAAATCGGCCTGGGACACCTTCGAATCCAGGGCGCTAATGTCAGCCTTACCCGCCAGAGCTGCCGTCGTTGCTACTGCATCGGCCTTCAGGGCCAGGGCCGAGTCCACCTCTGCAGTCGATGCCTTCGCAGCTATTGAACCTGTCAGATAAGCGAGGTCGACCACCAAATCGGCCACGTCGTTCTGTGGCAGCCCGCCATCTGGTATGATGTCTATTCTACCTGTCGTGGGTCCCGACTGAAACCCACCGGCAGTAGATCCATTGAACATTTAAGTCGACCGCGTTTTTAGTCG
>PIVL01000875.1 GCA_003354145.1 Paracoccaceae bacterium | reverse complement strand
TGAATGGGAGAACGATAAGGAGAATGAGGAGCACGTGGAACTGTCCGGCAACAACCAGAACATGTGCACTGCTCGGCTTCCAAAGAAGCGGGCAATCATGCATGCATTTGATTGGGATGCGATGGCATTCGAACAACTGGAGAGGAAACCGCCCAAGAACTTTGGGCGGCACGACAATCCGGATGAACCAGGACCCTCCGTCTTGAGGAAGAAGAATAGGCGATACCTTGGAGATGATTGGGATAATGGGGTGGAGAGTGATGACCACCAGGATGGGAGAACCAGCCAGGAAACATGCATTGCTCACTTTCCCAGGAGGCCTCCAGTCGTGCACCAAGTCGATAGAGAGATGATGGTGAATGGTCATCTAGAAGAGAATGCGCTTGAGCATTTTGATGGACATGCTGCTCCAGATGAACTGGAGGTGTCCAGCTCTGATGAGGAGTGGTTGCCCCATGATGAGGAGAGGGAAGAAATTATTGCAATGAGCGATGACGATCTTTTGCATGAGAGCGATGATGGCGTTTCAGATGATTCTCTGCTTCCAGAGGAACACACCAGGGTACGTAGACAGACTAGGCATGCCCCAAGGTCACGGAGAACCAGGATTGTATGTCCAGGTCTGGGTGATGCAATGGATGTGGAGTATTTGGATCATGGTGGTTTCTGTCACACATGTGAGCACTGTAATGCCGGTCTGTATGACTCGGAGGTGGTAAAAAAAGACGGGAGGATCACGGGGGGCTCCCTCTGCTGTCACAATGGGAAAGCAGCGTGGTTGGAAACGCACTTCCCAGAGATGCCAGACTCTACTAAGAGACAAG
>PIVL01000090.1 GCA_003354145.1 Paracoccaceae bacterium | reverse complement strand
AGCTGTGCCGGACGGCGTCCGCCAAATTCGCCCATCTGCACCATGTCCAGCACAAGTTTGACCCGTTCCTCACGTTCGGATTTGCCAATCTTGCGTACCTCAAGAGGAAACGCCAGATTCTCGGCCACGGTCATATGCGGAAACAAGGCATAGTTCTGAAACACCATGCCGATACCGCGTTTATGTGGTGGGATGTTGTTGATCGAAACCCCATCAAGGCGAATGTCGCCATGCGTGGCGGTTTCAAATCCGGCCAGCATCATCAAGCAGGTGGTTTTACCAGAGCCCGATGGCCCGAGCATAGTCAGAAACTCGCCCTTTGGCATCGAAAGGTTAAGATCTTTAACGACGAGATTTTCCCCGTCGTAGCTTTTCTGAACACGTTCGAATTCTACGAACGCGCCGGTTGAATTCATGTCAGCCAAATCGGCTCCCCTTGGTCTTATCGCAATTAGTTTGCGTTTTCTAAGCGGATCGTTGCACATTGATAGTGTCGCTGGCAACTGATTTGAATTAAGTCCGTATTTTGGTCTAATATTGACGCTCCAGTACCGCGGGGCATTGCCCCCCGGCCTGAATGACTGATCTACGAAAAGATGTATAAAATGCTCTGACATTTTGAATGCATTTCAAACCCATTGCGACACTACCATTTTGGCAGGTTCACCCTGTAGCAAGCAAATTCGTAAAAGTGGGGGTTTTTTGAGGGTCAGTTGTAATTGACCCTTGCAGTGGGGTCAGTATTCTGCACTTAACCATAGACAACAAATACTTCGGCATACAGGCCAATTCGACCATGACGGTATTAACCAGAACCTTTGCCCTGCTGGGTCTAAGCCTATTGCTTGCAACCTGCGGTCGCTTGCCCGCTGGCGCACCTGTTGCTGAAGACGTGTTCAGAAGCACACAGGAAGGCGAAGCAGACTTTGCTGTGTATCAGGTCAGCCGAGCTTTTTTGCCAACGGTGGCACAATGGCCAATAACCGGCAAACAAGAAGACCTGAACTGGATAGGCAGCAGCCGCGGTGCGCGCACGCAAATCATTCAGCCCGGAGATAGGCTCAGCCTGCGTATTTGGGACAGTTCCGACAATTCGTTGTTAACGTCGACGGAGGCGAAAGTGATCGAACTGACCAATGTCGTAGTCGCGTCCAATGGTTCGATTTTCATGCCCTATGTGGGCGATATTAGTGTTATCGGTCTGACTCCGGACCTAGCGCGAGAACAGATGCAAAGCGCACTCGAAGTTATCGTACCAGCCGCCCAGTTGCAGCTGAATATGTCGGAAGGGCGCTATAATTCCGTCGATCTGGTTGGCGGAGTTGCCAAGCCCGGTACTTATCCGATGCCGGATCGAAATTTCACTGTTTTGGGGCTGTTGTCCTCTGGTGGTGGTGTACGTGAAACCCTGAATAATCCGCAAATCCGGCTGGTACGGGGAGGGTCGATTTATGGCACCTCGGTCGACAAGCTGCTGGACAATCCGCAACTGGATACGTTGCTGCGAGGAGGTGATCAGGTCTTTATTGAAGAAGACGAGCGTTACTTCTTGTCATTTGGCGCAACCGGCACCGAAGCTCTGCACATATTTGGCAAGGATTCCCTCTCGGCAATGGACGCTGTGTCAATCATGGGTGGTGTCAACGACAATAAGGCTGACCCAAAGGGGTTGCTGATATTGCGTGAGTATTCCAGTTCGGCAATCCGTTCGGGCGTACGAGGGCCACGGCAGACGCGGGTGGTGTTTACCATTGATCTGACCTCGGCGGATGGGCTGTTTTCCGCGCGTAAGTTCAAGATCAATCCGGACGATCTGGTATTGGCAACTGAGTCGCCGATCAACGATTGGCTGACGATCTCGACCCTCTACAACAACTTCTTCGGGGTGGTCAGATCCGCTGGGTCATTTTAAGGTAAGGGTCATTGATGATAGGCTATTGAACCGTTTGCGTGCAAATAGTGTCTAATTGTCTGGCCGTCAGATGGCCCCAGCCTAATCGCATCAAGCCGGAAAAGACCTCCAAACCACATGTCGCCGTTGTCGATTTTTGGTTGCCCGAATGCAAACAAAAGCAGGCCCTGACGAACATGGCCTGCCCAGTTTTTTAAGGATAATTTAGGGCTTAAGACGCTGCTTTGAGCATGTCCTGCGCCTGCAATTCGGCATAGGTCTGATCGAGTGATCTGCGAACGCGGGCGATCAGGATGTCGATTTCATCTATGGACAGGATCAGCGGAGGCGAGATGATCATGCGATCCCCGACATGGCGCATTACCAGATTGTTTTCATAGCAGAAATCACGGCAGATTTTGCCAACAGTTCCCGGATCAGAAGCAAACGCAGCACGCGAGGATTTGTTTGGGACCATAGCAACCGATCCCATCATCCCAATGACACGCGCCTCTCCCACCAGCGGATGATCTTCAAGGCCTTCCCACAAAGTTTTCAGATGTGGCCCAGCAACGTCACGAACATGCTCGACAAGACCTTCATCTTCGATGATGCGCAGGTTCTCCAACGCCACGGCACAAGCGACCGGGTGGCCGGAATAGGTGTAGCCATGCGCGAACTCAGTGGTGCCGATCACGGCGGCAACTTCGTCCGTCATCACCGAAGCGCCGATAGGCTGATAACCCGATGACAGGCCCTTGGCGATAGTCATGATGTCAGGCCGGATGTTGTACGTCTCGCAGCCAAACCAGTTGCCAGTGCGACCAAAGCCGCAGATAACTTCGTCGGCAATCAACAGGATTTCATACTTGTCGCAAATGCGCTGAATTTCAGGCCAATAAGATGCGGGCGGAATGACCACGCCACCGGCACCTTGCACTGGTTCACCGATAAAGGCAGCAATACGGTCTTCGCCCAGCTCCAGAATCGCCTTTTCAAGCTTTTGCGCACAAGCCAGACCAAATTCTTCGCGATCCATGTCGCCACCTTCGGCCCACCAATGAGGTTGGTCGATGTGGTGAATGTCGGCGATGGGCAGGCCACCCTGCGCATGCATCGGGGCCATTCCGCCAAGCGACCCACTGCCCATGGACGAGCCGTGATAGGCATTGTTGCGACTGATAATGACAGATTTTTCTGGTTTGCCTTTTTCGGCCCAATAAGTGCGGACAATACGGATGTTGGTATCGTTCGCCTCGGATCCTGAGCAAGCAAAGAACACATTGTTTAAATCGCCCGGCGTCAGCTCGGCGATCTTTTTCGCGAGCGCAATTGCAGGAACATGCGTCGATTGAAAGAACGTGTTGTAGTAAGGCAGCTCGCGCATCTGACGATTGGCGGCATCAGCCAATTCGTTGCGGCCATAGCCGATGTTGACGCACCAAAGCCCAGCCATCGCATCCAATATCTGGTTACCTTCGCTATCAGTCAGATAGACGCCATTGGCACGGGTGATGACACGCACACCTTTCTCAGCCAGTTCAGTATTGGACGTAAACGGGTGCATATGATGGGCTGCGTCCAGCGCCTGAAGCTCGGACGTTGGGAGGTGGTTTGTAATTGCAGACATAGTGAAAACTCCTGATTCACGGGATGCCCGCAGAATATGATCATATTTTTTGCTGTCAATCGAATCAGTGCGATTCGCCATGAATGCGCAAGACGGCAGTCACCTGTTCGATCCCCTGTCCGATATCGCGATCCATTGCTTTGGCCGCTTCAACCGGATCATTGGCGCGTAAAGCGGTCAGAATATCTTTGTGCCAGTCCGGTAAGTTCTGAGTTCCCATTCGGCCACAAACAACCCGCAAAGAGGGGCCAAACCGCAACCACAAGCGATCGGCCAATTCGGCCAGGATCGGGGCATTTGCATGCGCGTACAGGGTCGCGTGAAATTGATAATTCCAGGACAGATACCCGGGCACATCACCTGCATCAATTGCCGCGTCAAGCGCGGCATCAATACGGGTCAACTCGGCAACTTCAGCTGGTGTGATGTTCAAGGCGGCACGGCGAGAAAGCTCTGGTTCTATTGATTTTCTTGCAAAATTCAGCTCGCTTGCATCTTCAACGGTCAACACCGGGACACTGACCCGACGATTGCCCTGAAAGGTCAGTGCACCATCTGAAATTAACCGCCTGATCGCCTCGCGAACCGGGGTCATTCCTGCGTTCACTGATGCAGTCAAACCCTGTATTGTAACCGCCTGGCCTGGCGCCATTTCGCCGAACAATATCTGGGCACGTATTTTCTGATAAACCTGTTCGTGGACAGGGGTTTGGGGTGGGTTTGGTTGGACCTTTTCGATCGTGCCCTTCATCAGTTTCACTTGTATGCCTTTTGGGTTGAATAACTTGTCTTGCTTAACGTCTCGCTGCGTGGAAACATATATGCTATTGCTGGGAAAAGCAAAACTTGATCAAATCTGCGAAGCCTGAAATAATTAGGAACGCATCAGGGAGAACAACATGAAACTTCATCTTACAACATTGACCGCTGTTTTAGCGCTAGGCACCTCTGTTGCCTTCGCTGAAGAGGTGCGGGTCTATAACTGGTCAGACTACATCGACGAAGAGCTGCTGAGCAAATTCGAAGAAGAGACCGGCATCACGCTGATCTACGACGTGTTTGACAGCAACGAGGTTCTGGAAACCAAAATGCTGGCTGGTGGGTCAGGCTACGACGTGGTGGTTCCAACCGCTGATTTTCTTCAACGGCAGATTACAGCAGGTGCCTTTCAAAAATTAGACAAGTCTCAGCTCGCAAACCACAATAACATGTGGGATGTAATCGAAAACCGAACCGCTCAGTATGACGAGGGCAACGCCTATTCCATCAACTATATGTGGGGGACAACAGGGCTTGGTCTTAATGTTAAGAAGGTTAAAGAAGTCCTGGGCGAGGATGCCCCAATAAATAGTTTGGAATTGATTCTGCAGCCGGAAAACATGGAAAAGCTGGCTAAATGTGGGGTGTATTTTCTGGACGCACCGACCGAGATCATTCCTTTGACTCTAAAGTATCTCGGCGAAAATCCAGACAGCAATGATCCTGAAGTGATCGCGAAAGCTGAAGGCCCTTTGATGGCAGTGCGTCCGTACATCACGAAATTTCACAGTTCAGAATACATTAATGCGTTAGCCAACGGAGAAATTTGCGTGGCAGTCGGATGGTCGGGCGACGTGTTACAAGCGCGCGACCGCGCTGCAGAAGCAGACAATGGTGTCGAAATTGCTTACAACGCTTTTACAGAAGGTTCGTTGATGTGGTTCGATCAGATGGCAATTCCTATAGACGCGCCTAATCCGAAAGGGGCGCACGTGTTTCTGAATTTCATTATGGATGCCCAAAATATGGCAGCGGCATCGAACTATGTCTATTTTGCCAATGGCAACAAAGCGAGCCAGGAATTTCTGGAAGAAGACGTGATTGGCGATACCGCTATTTACCCGGACGAAGAAACGGTGAAGAATCTTTATACGAAATCACCATATCCATCCAAGGTGCAGCGGGTGGTCACGCGGTTGTGGACCAAGGTCAAGTCAGGCACCTAAGTCGACACTAATTAAGGCGGGCCAATTGGTCCGCCTTTCTTTTGCCTAAAGATGTGAGGCTCGAATTGGCAGCTACTGAATTCGCACCATGGGAAGATCCGCAGGCCAAGCCGCTGATCTGCTTTCGCAATGTCACCAAGCGCTTTGGTGAATTTACTGCCATCGACAATGTTTCGCTGGATATCTACGCGCAGGAATTCTTTGCCCTGCTTGGCCCGTCTGGTTGTGGTAAAACCACGATGATGCGGATGCTTGCGGGTTTTGAAAACGTGACCGAAGGCATTATCGAACTTGACGGTGCCGACGTGGGTGATGTGCCACCAAACAAACGTGCTGTGAACATGATGTTCCAGTCCTACGCGTTGTTCCCGCATTTGACGGTCTGGGAAAACATCGCATTTGGTCTGCGCCGGGCCAAGATACCCGCCGACGATCTTACCAATCGCGTCGAAGAGATGCTGAAACTAACGCGTCTTGAACGTTTTGCCAGCCGCAAACCACATCAGATTTCTGGCGGCCAACGGCAACGCGTGGCGCTGGCGCGATCTTTGGCGAAGGCTCCGAAATTGTTGTTACTGGATGAACCGCTGGGGGCTTTGGACAAAAAGTTGCGGCAGGAAACCCAGTTTGAACTGATGGACATTCAGGAAAAAACCGGCACCACTTTTGTCATCGTGACCCACGACCAGGAAGAGGCGATGACCGTTGCCAGTCGTGTTGCCGTGATGGACGAAGGCAACCTAATGCAAGTCGCCACACCTGACCGCATTTATGAAACGCCAAATTCGGTCTATGTGGCTGATTTCATTGGTGACGTGAACCTTTTCAAAGGCACGGCCAAACCTGTTGGTGAAGATCAGTATCAGATCAATTGGGTGGAGTCTTTGCCGCCCCTGAATGCCACATCTTCCCTGCCGCTAAACGACGGGCAATCCTGTCATTTGGCGATCCGGCCGGAAAAGGTGGCGATCAACGCGGAAAAACCTGATGATGCGGTTAATGCCGTACAGGGCAAAGTTGTGGATATCGCCTATCTGGGCAATTTGTCGACCTATTACGTTGAATTGCCGGATGGCACCGTCATCAAGGCGCAAACCGCCAACACGCGGCGCATTTCACGACGCAGTTTCACATGGGAAGACCCGGTCTGGCTGTCCTGGACAGCGACCGCCGGTGTTTTGCTGGACAGCTGATGCGACGTTTTTTTCTGATTGCTGTCCCCTTTGTTTGGTTGTTGGTGCTGTTTTTGGTGCCGTTCCTGATCGTCCTGAAAATATCGCTCTCTGACGCGGCGCTGGCACGGCCTCCTTACACGCCACATTTTGAATGGGCCGAGGGGATTTGGGCCTTTTTCAGCCAACTTGATTTTGAGAATTTTGTCTTTCTGACAAGTGACTCTCTTTATTGGAAGGCTTACCTAAGCAGCCTGCAAATCGCGGTTATATCAACCTTTTTGACCCTGCTGATCGGTTATCCCATCGCCTATGGCATGGCCCGCGCACCGGAAGAATGGCGGCCAACGCTGATGATGCTGGTGATCCTGCCGTTCTGGACCAGTTTCCTGATCCGCGTCTATGCGTGGATGGGCATTCTAAGCAAAGAAGGACTTTTGAACCAGTTCCTGTTGTGGAGCGGCATTATCAACGAACCACTCGTCATTCTGAACACGAACACAGCGGTCTATATCGGTATCGTTTATACCTATCTGCCGTTTATGATCCTGCCGATTTACGCAGCTTTGGACCGGATGGACGGATCATTGATCGAAGCCGCCGAAGACCTTGGATGTTCGCGCCTGACCGCCTTTTGGCTGGTGACGGTACCGCTTTCCCGGAATGGTATTATCGCCGGTTGTTTCCTTGTCTTCATCCCGGCCATGGGTGAATTCGTGATCCCATCCCTGCTAGGAGGATCACGGACATTGATGATCGGCAAAGTGCTGTGGGAGGAGTTCTTCTCAAACCGCGACTGGCCAGTGGCGTCCGCCGTGGCGGTGGTCCTGCTGTTGATCCTGATCGTGCCAATCATGCTGTTCCAGCGAAATCAACAAAAACAGGCGGAGGCAGAGCAATGATGCGTCTGAGCTGGTTCAACGTGGTGTCGCTGACATTTGGGTTTGTGTTCCTGTATTTGCCGATGATCATTCTGGTCATCTACAGCTTCAACAAAAGCAAACTGGTCACCGTCTGGGCCGGGTTTTCGACCAAATGGTACGGCGAGCTATTGCAGAACGAGGCGTTTTTAAACGCTGCCTGGGTAACTTTGAAGGTCGCGGTCATCTCCTCTACATTCGCCACCATATTGGGAACGATGGCAGCATATGTATTGGTCCGCAGCGGCCGGTTTTTTGGCCGTACACTGTTTTCCGGCATGATTTATGCACCGCTGGTTATGCCCGAGGTCATCACCGGCCTGTCACTGTTGTTGCTGTTCATCGGCATCGGCATGGACCGGGGCGTGATGACGGTTGTGCTGGCGCACACTACATTTTCAATGTGTTACGTATCTGTTGTTGTATCGTCCCGTCTGTTCACTTTTGATCAGTCACTGGAAGAGGCGGCATTGGATTTGGGCTGTTCTCCGGCCCAGGCTTTTCGCCTGGTGACCCTGCCTATCATTGCACCAGCAGTGATTTCCGGCTGGTTGTTGGCGTTTACATTGTCCTTGGATGATCTGGTTATCGCGACATTCACCACCGGCCCTTCGGCCACGACACTGCCGATCAAGATTTATTCGGCTGTGCGTTTGGGTGTCAGTCCGGAAATTAACGCGCTTTCCACTCTCATGATCGCGGTTGTTACCGTCGGGGTCATTCTTGCGTCGCTTGCTTCTAAGCGTAACGTGGCCAAGATGCGCCAAGAGGAAATAGCCGCGGTCCGCGCAGAATGAAACGTATTTATTCGCAATACGCCTATAGTTCCGGCCCGCGAGACACTTGCTGGTGGGATGAAACCATTGCGGCCCCGGACTGGCCGATTTTGCAGGGTGAAATAACCGTTGATGTTGCCGTTGTTGGTGGCGGTTTCACCGGCTTGTCCGCTGCTTTGCATTTGGCAGAATCAGGCGCGACGGTTGCCGTTCTTGAGTCGGAAACGCCGGGATGGGGCGCCTCTGGTCGCAATGGCGGGTTCTGTTGTTTGGGCGGTTCAAAACTACCAACGCCTGCGATGATTAGTTCCTTTGGGTTAGCAGCAACACAAGAATTTGGTCAGGCCGAGATTGACGCGGTCGATCTGGTTTCCGATTTGTTGGACCGGTTTGAAATAGATGCAGATCGTCACTCAGAGGGTGAAACGCAATTGGCGCATCGGCCGAAAGACATGGATGGTTTTCGGAAATCTGTGGCGCAAAACCCTGAACAGACCCTGATTGAGGCTGCCGATCTGGCTGCACATGGGATGAATGGCCCGTTCTATGGGGCATTGACCACGCCCGTCGGGTTTGGATTGAATCCGCGCAAGTATTTGTTTGGACTAGCTGGAGCTGCATCTGAGGCAGGGGCGCAATTGTTCCAGCATAGCGCTGCAAATTCGATACGTAAGGATGGGTCGGGCTATTTGGTTGGTACTGCGTCGGGTCAAATTCGCTGCAAGCAAGTGTTGATCGCCACCAATGGATATTCCAGCGACGACCTGCCAGAGTGGCTGGCCGGTCGATACATCCCGACCCAGTCAACGGTTCTTGTCACCCGCCCGATGAGCGTTGATGAACTTGCCGCGCAAGGCTGGACAAGTGATCAGATGTCCTATGATACACGCAATTTTCTGCATTATTTCAGGCTGATGCCGGACCGACGGTTCCTGTTTGGGATGCGCGGATCTCTGGTTTCTTCACCAGCCGCTGAACGAAAGGCTCGTCAGCGCGTCCGGCGAGACTTTGAACGTATGTTCCCGGCCTGGCGTGATATTCCATCGGTCAATTCCTGGTCGGGTATGGTCTGCTTGTCCCGAAAGAAGGTGCCATATGCCGGGCCGGTGCCTGGTCAGCCGGGCATGTTTGCCGGGTTTGCGTATCACGGAAATGGGGTCGCAATGGGCAGCTATGTGGGGCGCCTTTTGGCAGGATTGGCCGGGGCTGAGATGTCGATTGAGCCAATTCCCGCGGTGATGAAATCTTTGGCTGGCCGGTTTCCCTTTGGTCGCGCACGCCGGGTTCTACTGCCGCCGGTTTATGCTGCAATGGGTTTGGCCGATCTGTGATGGTCGGCTAAACAGGTGCGCTGCAGGTGTTAAGGTAATTGCATTCCAGATCAAACCCGTCTGCGTATTCCTTATCCCCTTGTTCCATCTGCCAAAGGCAATAGGCCGCCATACGCCAGTGATACCATGCCTTAAGATGTTGGTATCTATCCACAATATCAATATTCGGGTAAGCCGCTAAGAAATCCTGCTCTTCAGACAAGGTCAATGGTACACCACGGTACAATTTTTGCATCGCAGGCGAGAGAAACAACGCGAGGTCCTCGGCAGGGTCGCCATTTGTCGGGCATTGCCAATCGATCAATACCGGGCTTTGGTCGGCTAGTACGATGTTGCCGGCCACTGGGTCTCCGTGGATCAGACAGCGGTGGCTGGTTGGTGGGACATCCCATTTTGGCATTTTTGCGGTGACACGGTCACGGGCGTTTGGCCGAACTCGGCTAAGAATTTCCAACGTTTGTCGTCTAATTTCTGCGCTGCCACTGGGCCCGCCTTTAAGCCCGGTCAACGGTGCTTGTGCGTGGAGGCGTGCCAAAAGCCTGGCCACAGGTGCCGGGTCACGACTCCATTCTGGGCCAGTGATGTGTTCGTAAATGATCCATTGGCCAAGCGGGTGGCTGCCATGATTTAACAGGCGGGGCGCCAACCCGGTTGCATCAAGCGCGGTCAGGCAAATGATTTCGCTGCGCGGGCTGTTGTCAAACAAGGGATTCGTGTCGGCGGGACGATATAGTTTCAGCACCTTGATTTCACGGCCGCTCCGGAATTGCCAAACCTGATTGGTGCGTCCGCCATGCAAAACCTCAAACCGATCACCTGTCCCGATATATCCCGCGTTGGACAGGTCGCGCAGCAGAGGTTCTGGCGGAGTGTTCGAAGTGGAATTCAGGGCGAGGCTCCAATGTGATTCTGGCCCTGTTCTCGCAATTACGAGTCCAAGATGGCCTGCGATAGTGTGCATTGTTGATTGCTTCTTATCGCAGCATTTTGCCAGACTCCATCCTGGCAAGTTGAATCATGTATTTGCCGAAAAATCATTGTGCACGATTTCCCCGTCACGCCGGAGAACGCAAAGCCGTGACCGAAGACGCCAGAACTGACTGCCCACCTTGTAAGACCAGAACAACTTCGCCTTGAATAACCTGTGCTTCGACAATACGGCCATAAACATCGGCAGATTCTGTCAGAACCAACTCATCATCCTGATAGCTTTCTATTGTAAAATTATACACACCATGATCGATCAAGTCGCCGCTATCACTTAGGCCGAGCCATTTTACAGGTTCATCCGAAACCGCAATTTGCTTTCTCTGAATTTCGTTACCATTCTCATCCGCTACAACCAAAAAGACCTCATCTGCGAGCAGATATGGATTAGGTGAGATTTCTATCGGATTGCCATCAAAATACATTGGTGTATTCGCCCGGGCTTCCATCCCGACCCAACCCGCAAGAGATGCCATATTTGACGTGCCGGTTAACCCATACAAAGCC
The DNA here is from genome assembly GCA_003354145.1 of Paracoccaceae bacterium. Taxonomy (GTDB): domain Bacteria; phylum Pseudomonadota; class Alphaproteobacteria; order Rhodobacterales; family Rhodobacteraceae; genus NORP181. The sequence continues at coordinate 3,172 of PIVL01000090.1, read as the reverse complement.
GCCAGCATATCGTTAGTCTGAACCTGTTGTTCAACCATAGAAAACTGCGCAAGTTGCGATGCAAATTCAGTTGAATCAATTGGATCCAAAGGGTCCTGGTAACGCGCCTGTGCAGTTAACATTTTGATAAACGAATCGAAATCCGAGTTCAGAGAAGATGATTGCGGCGCTGTGCTGGCCGATGCTTGCGCGGTCGTCGCCGCATATTGTTGCGTTGCGGTATCTGCGATTTCCATTGGTTTTCCTACAATCTTATGTCTACGCCGTTTGTTTGCGCCGATATCGGTGAGGGGGTCTGGGGATCAGGTATATCTGTCATCTGATCAGATGCGGGTTGATTGGTGGATTCGGGATGTTCAGATGATTGTGTGTCACCACCAGAAAACTCAAAGCCAATATCTTCGTAGCCCAATTGGCGAAACTCAGTCTCAAGCTGTTCAATATGACGGCGCATCAGATCCAATGTTTCAGGCCGTTCAGCTATTATTGCGACACTTAGGCCTGTATCCAAACTTGTCAAAGCGATACGCACCCGACCAAGTTCTTCGGGATTTAGAGCAACCTCGACCGGTTGGCCGGCCTGCCGGATCAAAGCGTCTACCATTTGGTTTCCCGCATACCGAACAGTGCCTGCTGGCGCCGCTTGTGATGCCGATCCGGGTGTTGGGTTCGTTGTCACATTCATGTTCAGACGTACGATCTCTGTTTCTGTCATTTCAGAAACCAATTTGAATTTGTCGACGTCGTCTCCAATTTCAACGGATTTAGCGGGAGCAGTTGTCAAAATTGACGGCATCTGCTGCTGGTGTGTCGTTGCCGGTATTTGTGATCCACCTGGCTGCGCTTTGCTCCATTCGCCAAGCTTTTGTGACACGGAATCCGGGGTTCTGTCACCATCGTTGAATTCTGACGCGACTGGTTTGATGTGTTCAAAGCCGGTTCTCAAAGGCCGTACATCGTTCTGATTTGTTGGAATACCAACCGCTGTGGGGGGTGAATCGGTGGAACGCTTGTCAATTGGTTGGGATATAAAATCTTGCCGCAAGTTCGGTATAATACTGCCTCTGGTTTCCGCGCGAGGCTCGTCCACATGTGGCTCTTGAAATTCAGAGCTGGTCGGAAGGTTTGATCGCTGCTTGATTGGGGTTTGCTGTGGGTTTTGCGGTTCGAAATTGGTATTTATTGGCCGCCGTGAGTGTCCTATTGCCATTTCCCTGGGCAGTGATTGGTTAGGCTTTGACTCGTTAATGTTGCTCTCAACACCGTTCGGCCCCCTTGTTGCAACAAGCCCTTTTTGGTCCTGCTGTATTGAGGTTTTAGCGACTTGAGGCGGTTGTGTTTTTACCTCCGGAACAAATGGCAATTCATCCGGAATCTCAGTGTCTGAATACTCTGCCGTTTCGGGCTCGGGCTCGGGATTTGCCAATGGTTCTTCTTGCGTCAGCAGTGAAAACAACGCGCTGAAGTCATTTTGGCTTGTCGATTTGGTAAGTGGAATTTTTCCACCTTCAACAGGGACAGCCCCGATAAGTGATTGAGAAATAGGTGTCTGCATCTGTTCCCGACCTTTGCTGCGAGTCGCCGACAACATTCCACCATATGGGTTACGATAATTTTAACCGCTGCTGGTGCACGATGGATAAATCACAAACACCGAGGCAACTTTATGAATTCAATTTTACCTGTGTCCAACGCGCCCTTGCCGTCTGGCGACGCTGCACTGCGACAGGCTGCGCAGGACCTTGAAACGACGTTTCTGTCAGAAATGCTAAAATCTTCGGGGCTCGGCAAAAGTCGCGAATCTATGGGCGGTGGGGCTGGTGAAGACCAGTTTTCCAGCTTTTTGGTTCGGGCGCAGGCGGAACAGATGACCAAAGCTGGCGGAATTGGACTGGCTGAAATGTTTTTTAATGCCTTACAGGAGACCCAACATGACAATTAAATCTATCCAACCCCTTATTGATGAGCTGGACGACTTACTGGATTCAGAGAAAAAGGCGCTGGTTCAGGGTGACATTGATCGGGTTGGCCGGTTGCTGCCGCAAAAAGAGTTCCTGATTGAAAATCTGAATGCACAAAGTGATCTGGATCGCAAAAGCCTAGCTCACTTGCACCAAAAAGTGATGCGGAATCAGACGCTATTGGACAGTGCTTTAGAGGGGATTCGGGCGGTTGCGACACGAATGTCCGAACTAAAGCGGGTACGCAGCGGGCTTGAAACATATGACGAACAAGGGCGAAAACGGCGCTTTGGCGCGCAGAATTCTGCGCAAGTCGAAAAGCGGGCGTAAGAACAGGATTTGTGGAAAATGCAATCTAAACCGCTGCGCAGTTTTAGGACTCTATTAGCAAATACCGGCGCATGATTTTCTTGCACCTGACATCAGGTGGCACGGTTTCAATATGACAGAAATCGTATCGGTCAGAAAGACGTTAGTCCGTCCACGGGGGCGGGATGAAACCGGGCGGAACTTGCCCTATGACTAAAGGATCTATGCGATGTCAAGCATTCTGACAAACAACAGTGCCATGGTTGCACTGCAAACACTTCAAGGAATTAACCAGAACCTGGCGGATGTTCAGGGAGAGATTTCGACCGGTAAACGGGTCAATTCTGCCAAAGATAATTCGGCGGTCTGGGCGATTTCCAAGGTAATGGAATCCGACGTTAGCGGGTTCAAGGCAATTTCGGACAGTCTGGCGTTAGGCGAATCCACCGTCGCAGTGGCGCGTAATGCGGCGGAGACAATTACCGATCTACTGAGCGATATGAAGACTAAAATTATTGCCGCACAAGAAGACAACGTTGATCGTGGTAAAATTGATGACGACGTCCAGGCATTGAAGGAACAAATCCAATCTGTTGTGTCAGCGGCGCAGTTCAACGGGTTGAATCTGGTGGACGGTTCGAACACTGCTGGAATTGATATCCTGGCATCACTTGACCGCGACAATTTGGGTGGTGTGACGCCTAGTTCAATCACTGTCACCGGTCAGAATTTGTCGATCGGCACGTATACTGCCAATAACGTATTTGCTGCCGTCAATGGTACAGCGTCTACCAATGGCGATACGGTTGTTTCGTCGCTTGACAGTGCCGGTGGCACAGACACCATCACGCTCGATGACAGTGGCACTAACTTTGTTGCTGGTGACAAGATAACTCTGTCTA
>PIVL01000410.1 GCA_003354145.1 Paracoccaceae bacterium | reverse complement strand
TTCATCTACCGCATTGAAAAAGCAACAAAATCTGAACGTAAGGGCAAAGCCGCCGATCTGGCGCGTCTGACGCGTCTGAAGGGAAAAACAACCGAGGCACCAAAGTCCAAGACCGAGATCAACGGCCTGTCGGTTGTTGCCAAACAACTCATGCCCCCACTGGCAATCAAAAATTATGAAAAGCTGAAAACCTCATCCTTTGCGCCCCATAACCGCATGGGTGCGGTAAACGAAGAAGACCTGGCCGCACCCTATACAGAAGTGCCAAAGCGCACCCTGCCCAAAGGCTCATCCGGCAATGTCATAGTTGGCTGCATGAAAGACGAGGCACCCTATATCGTCGAATGGGTGGCCTATCACCGGGCAATGGGTGTCGATAATTTCCTGATTTACACCAATGGCTGTTCTGACGGCACCAGCGAATTGCTGGATCGCCTGCAGGAAATGGGCGTGCTGCAACACCGAAATAATGACAACTGGAAGGGCAACTCTCCGCAGCAATATGCGCTGAACCAATCACTGAAAGAACCGACCATCAAGAACGCCGACTGGATCATTCATATCGATGTGGATGAATTCATGAACGTGCGTACCGGAAACGGTACTTTGCAGGATTTCTTTGATGCAGTGCCCCATGCCACTAATGTTGCCATGACCTGGCGTTTGTTCGGCCACAACGATGTTATCCGACTGTCAGACGAGATGGTGATCGACCAGTTTGACACCTGCGCGCCGAAATACTGCCCAAAGCCACACACGGTCTGGGGCTTTAAAACCATGTTCAGGAACATCGGAGCCTATGAAAAAATAAGCTGCCACCGCCCCAACAAACTGCGCAAAGCATTTAGCAACAAGGTGCATTGGGTCAACGGGTCTGGCAAGGACATGACCAAGGAAGCCGCTGAAAAGGGTTGGCGCAATTCGCGCAAATCCATCGGTTATGATTTGTTGCAACTGAACCATTATGCCCTGCGCAGCGCTGAAAGCTACCTGATCAAACGCCAGCGGGGCCGAGCCTTGCATGTGGATCGCTCGATTGGGCTGAATTATTGGATACGCATGGATTGGTCTGATTTTCAGGACCTGACCATCAAGCGCAACCTGCCGCGCCTTCGGACCGAATATAGCCGACTGATGGCGGATGAGACGCTGCGAAACTGGCACGAATCCGGACTTCAGTGGCACCAGGCCCGGGCAATTGAACTGCACGCAAACCCCGAATTTGAAGACTTGTATCAGCAGGCGTTGAAAATAAAATTAAACGAAACCGAGCGCGTCGCCTATGCGCTGGCTTTGGATATGGAAAGTTAAATCAATGCATACTGAAAAAACAGAACCAAAGAAAAAGCGGCAGAGAAAATCCTATATTGAATCCAACGGTGTTCGGTTTCCAAAGGATGGTGTGCTGATCACTGGCCGCATCCGTGGCAGCCTTCGTGAAAATGGCTATGAAAACCGCGAGGCCCAGGCCGTTTTGCGTATTGTGAAACCCGGTGACACTGTTTTGGAATTAGGCGCCGGACTAGGTTTTATTTCTACTCTGGTTGCCAAACAAATTGCCATCAAAGCCGTTCACGCATTTGAAGCCAATCCAACACTGATCCCGTACATCAAAAGCGTTTACGCCGAAAACAAAGTCGAAAACGCCTTTCTGCACAATGCGGTTTTAGGCCCTGAAAACGGCACCACGTCCTTTTATGTCCGCCGGAATTTTCTGTCATCCTCTCTAAGCAAAGAGTTTGTACCGAATTTTCAGTCCGAAGAAACGATCGAGGTGCGTAGCACGCAGCAAACAATGCAGGACATTCAGCCTGATGTGTTGATCTGCGATATTGAAGGCGCAGAAGCTGAAATTATTCCAGATATGGATTTGTCCAATGTGCGCGCCGCCGTCGTCGAACTTCATCCTCAGTGGATTGGTGAAAACGGGGTGCGAGTAGTATTTGAGGCCATGTCAAATGCCGGGCTGACCTATTTTCCGCGCTTATCTCAAAGCAAAGTCGTCTGTTTTAAAAGGGATTGGTGATCCAGTGCGAATCCTAGCCGTTCTGACCGTTCGCAACGAGGCCGCGTTTCTGCTGGAATGGCTGGCGCACCATCGAGCAGTTGGGTTTACCGATTTTCTAGTGTTCTCGAATGATTGTCAGGATGGCACTGACACGATGCTGGATCATCTGGCTGCGATGGGCCAGCTTACCCATATCCGTAATGACGGTCCCTACCATAAAGGTGGCATTCAGTTCACTGCGCTGAATGACGCCAGTAAAATGGATATCGTCAAACAGGCCGACTGGATCCTGGCGCTGGATATTGATGAATTTGTCAACATCCATGTAGGTGATCACACAATCAGCGCCTTGTTGGCAGCCCTGCCCGATGCCACTGCAATCACTCTGACCTGGCGCTTGTTTGGCAACAATGACGCGGTTCGTTACAGCGACACGCCAGTGACCGAAACCTTTACCCATTGCGCCCCTGTTATCATGTTTTGGCCGTGGCGCTCGGCCATGTTCAAGACCCTGTATCGCAATGACGGGACGTATCGTAAAATAGGCGTTCATCGCCCAAGAAGCCCCGATTCTGATCGTCTGACGCAAGCGCGCTGGTTTGACGGCCAAGGCCGCGAACTTGAAGAACAATTCAAAAAACGTCGGCTGTTTTCCTCGTATGGGCGTCCCAATTACCAACTGGTCCAGTTGAACCATTATGCGCTTGGATCGATGGAAAGTTACGTGCTCAAGGCAGATCGGGGACGCGCCGTTCACAGCGATCATATTCTGGGTGTCGACTATTGGGTTGAGCGGAATTTCAACACCGATACGGATGAATCGATCCACGACATTGCCCCGCAGCGGTCTGAAATACTTAAAGAAATATGTGACGACGCTGATATCATGACACTGCACAACCAAGCCGTCGACTGGCGCAAGTCTCGCTTTCAAACGCTAATGAAGGAAGAACCCTTTCGCGCTCTGTTTGCCCGGCTGCTGATGACGCCGCCCTCGCGTCTTGTCAGCCTGAAAGATGCGCGCAGCCTAAGTTCTCATGCCAGATCCGGAAAAAACCAAACCCACTAAAAGCGCGAAACCAGCACAAGTTTTTCCAATTGTCGCCTCATTTCACAACTAAGTATTGCCTCTGATAACCGGTTCATCAATGTAGCCGGAGTTCCGAGGACCAGTGTTATGCAGGATGTAATTGACAGTTTTGACACTTCCCTTGCGGGATTGGATGTCAACGAATGGAAGACCAAGCTGGTTGCCATTGCCGATGAACATGGCATGTCTCAACCGCTGGGCGACAAGCACTTTGCCACATTCATTGACGCCAAAAGCACGCTTTTGGTCAGTTTCGAGACCATACAAGGCATCCACGCCTTATCTGACGTGGCTCAACCCTTTGGATTTGATATG
>PIVL01000409.1 GCA_003354145.1 Paracoccaceae bacterium | reverse complement strand
TGATGAATTCTTTGGCTACCTCTATCACCTTGATGCAATGGAAGACCCGTTTCACCCGGGTTATCCGCAGGAACTGAAAGACAAATACGGTCCACGCAACGTTGTTCATTCATGGGCGACTGATACCGATGATGCGACGGTTGATCCTCGCTGGGGCAAGGTTGGTATGCAACGGGTCGAGGACAAGGGACCGCTTCCGCCACACCCGATGGATGGGATCGACTTGAATATGGAAACCGTCGATGACGTAATCCTGAAGCACACCTTAAATTTCATCGACAGGGCACATGCAGATGGCAAGCCGTTCTTTATCTGGCTCAACCCGACCCGGATGCATGTGGTTACCCATCTCAGCCCGAAATACGAAGGCATGCGCAACTCGGAAAACGAGTGGACCATTCAAGAGGCAGGCATGGCGCAGTTCGACGACATCGTCGGTGCGGTCATGGATCATCTTGATAATTTAGGGGCGACTGACAACACCATTATCGCCGTCACCACCGACAACGGCACCGAAAACTTTACTTAGCCGGATGGTGGTCAGACGCCATTCGCAGGGGCCAAGGGAATGGTGCAAGAGGGTGGTTTCCGTTCGCCGATGATCCTTAAATGGCCGGGTAAAATTGAGCCGAACCAGGTCATCAACGGTGTGATGTCCGGGATGGACTTCTTCCCGACATTCGTCGCGGCCGCTGGCAATCCGAATATCGTCGAAGAACTCAAGGATGGCAAAGCGCTGAACGGAAAAACCTACAAAGTGCATCTTGATGGCTACGATCAGACCGACATGCTGGCCAATGGCGGGGATTCGGCCCGTAACGAAATCTGGTACTTCGCCGAAAGCACTCTGGGTGCCGCCCGCATCGGAAACTTCAAGTACACATTCCTGACACAGCCGGATGGATGGCTTGGTGCCGCCGAAAAACCCGGTTGGCCGGGTCTGGTGAACCTGCGGCTTGACCCGTTCGAACGCACAGGCATTGGCCAATCGATGGATGCCTATAACTGGTGGGCATTCGAGTTCTGGCGCTTTGTGCTGGTGCAGGAAAGGGTCGCTGAACTGGCCAAGACCGCGATTGATTTCCCGCCGATGCAAAAAGGCGCGAGCTTCAACCTTGATGCGGTCAAAGCGCAGATCAAGGAAGCGTTGGCCGCCCACGCTAAGTGACCTCAGGCGCAACAATAATGTGTGCACCCCGTTTCCCGGGGTGCCCGCCTGGTCACCTCGAAGTAGATCGAAGCATAACATTCAAAGGAGAGAATACTGACATGTATATTCAACAGAAAATTTTGACGTTCGCTTTGATGATTTTTTTCGGCTGGCTCGCCGGTCTGCCCGCCTGGGCGCAGGACTACGACCTTGTCATTCTCAACGGTCGAGTCATAGATCCTGAGACGATGCTCGACTCTGTTCGAAATGTGGGCATCAAGGATGGCAAGATTGCGATCGTAACGGATAAGAATATTAGCGGCACGGAAACCATTGATGCTTCAGGTCATGTGGTAGCCCCCGGATTCATCGACACCCACAGCCACAATGTATTGACACCCTTCGGACAGAAGTTGCACCTCCGCGATGGTGTGACGACGCCCTTGGAACTTGAGTTCGGCGTTCTGCCCGTCGAGAAGTGGTACGCAAGCATGGAGGGCAAGTCGCAGACCAACTACGGTGCCACCGCCGGCCTTCAAGCTGCCCGGGAAATGGTCTTGAACCCCAACTACTCGACCATCGACGGGGCTACCGTCAACGATCTCGAGCTAGGGACGGCCACGTCCTTCGATATGGCTTGGTCAACGAAGGTCGCGACCGATGAACAGGTCGAGCAAATCTTGGCGCTCGTGGAGGAAGGTCTGAAGCAGGGCGGCCTGGGGGTCGGGTATACGCCCGGCTACATGGTAACGGGCGCGAGATCGGAGGAAGGCCTCGGGGCTCAGGAACTCGCGGGCAAGTACCGGCGCTTCGTGGCCATGCATGGACGATTTTCCGGCCAGATGCCGCCGACTGATGGGCTCTTGGGCACGCTCCAACAATTGGGCGCCGCCGCGGCTTACGGAGGCGGCCTAATCATCCAGCATATGACCGCACAGACTCTGGCGGAAACCAAAGCCGCTCAGGCTCTTATCGACAATGCAGCACAGCGAGGCATTCCGGTCATTGCCGAGATCTACGGTTACACGTACGGCGCGACGATGGTGGCGGCCGACTATCTTCATCCGGACAATTACCAGAATAACAGGGCCATACCTACGGCGATATCGTCGAGATCAGCAACATGCAACCGCTGACCAAAGAGACTTACGAGGATCTGGTGAAGACCGCCCCAGTGACCAGTGTGACCTTCGAAAACGCCACAAAGGAAGACCTCTTCTGGGCCCTGGCGAACCCAAACAGCTACATCGCAAGTGATGCGTTCCCCTACACGAAGAAGTCGGACGGATCGTTTGCCCAGGATTGGGACACGCCCTGGGATGCGGTGAATGGGCATCCACGGGGGGCGGGGACCCACGCCCGCATCTTGCGACTTGTGCGTGAGGACGACCTCATGCCGCTTATGCTGGCGATCTCCAAGATGTCTTACATGCCAGCCAGGTTCATGCAGGACAACGGCGTGACGCAGATGGCAAACAAGGGCCGCATCCAAGAGGGCAAGGACGCGGACATCACGATATTTCACCCCGATACCGTCAAGGATAACTCGACGCCGGATGCAGGAGCAGTGCCGTCCACCGGTATTCCCTACGTCATCGTCAACGGCGTGATCGTGGTGAAGGACTCCAAAGTCCTGAAGGATGTGTTCCCGGGCAAGTCAGTCAGGGCACCGGTGCAGAACTAGACACCCATTGTGTGCCCGCCTGGATATTTTAGCGGCGGGTTCGCTTGCGACCCACCATCTCATAACCCCCAATGTCCATTATGCTATGTGGACAGTAAGCGGTGCGCCGATCAAACGGTTTTGGTGTAATTCCGGGGCAGCAGCTCGCTAATCCTGCTTTGTCTGTGGCCGTTGACGATGGCAGTCAGGGTTTTCGCCTTAAGCCCCCCTCTCAAAAATATGCTAAATGCCTCAACCAAATGTCCCCAAATGGCAAGGAATACCATAAAGGTGGGCGTTCCAACTTGCTGTGATAACGGTTCTGGCGTTCGTCTCTGTCGTGAAAGTAGTTGTGCACTTCGGGATTTGGCTTGTCATCGCATCGCAGTGCCGAATTTGGTGAATGGACCGATTGGCCTGCTAAGCCTCAATCCTTCTATAGCCCCGCGCAGTGGCGGTAATGCCTCGCCCAATGTCTGTTCTGTCCGCATCTTACCAGTTCGTGGGCGCTGCGGCAAATGACCGGTCTCCGAAAGTTGCCTCTGATCGGTTTTGAACGTCTGCAAACGGAAAAATTTCTGCGGCGCGGAAATTGAACCCG
>PIVL01000874.1 GCA_003354145.1 Paracoccaceae bacterium | reverse complement strand
GTCTGAGAACCGGGTCACGCCGCTGAAATGGTTGAAGAATCTGCATTTCGAGAATGGCTGCTTGCGGAGCGTGGTTCAAGCTCGGCCCGCTGCGCCGCCGCAAGTCGGCTCTGAGCCCAAACTGCAGAATGCTGCGGCAGTGATGAAGGTCTGCTGTACTGCTAATATCTCGGTCTCGGGTTGTATCGCGCTGTGTTCGGTGTTTGTTTGACATCCAAGGAAATTTGGACATCCAACGAGTGAAATGACGATGTCATGCAGCTTGAGGGGTGTTTGTGTTCTATTCACAGTTTTATTGGAAGCTGCATGGCATCTGAACAAAGCAAAATCGTCCCATGGGTTCTCGCCTTGGGAATGTTTGTTATCGGAACAACCTCGTTGAGTATCCTTGGCATTGGACCTGCTTTGACGAGAGACCTTTCTATTGATCCAAACGCGGCGGGGTGGCTTGTAACGGCGCTCGCGGCGACCTTCGCCTTTGTTGCACCGATCTCACAATTCACGTTGGGACGAACAGTATCTCAGCGCAATATGATCCTCGCCGGTTCAATCATCCTTGCTGCGTCATTGATCTGGTCAGCGTCCGCCACAGGATTTTCGAGCCTTCTGATGGCGCGCATTGCCTCTGCATTAGGTGGAGCTCTGATCGCACCGACTAGTGCTGCTTTGGCAATCGCGTCCGTTTCCCAAGATCGCAGAGGTGCGACCCTTGCTACTGTGTTTGCAGGTTTCACCCTGTCAACCGTCGCTGGCGTACCAATTGTTACGTGGCTCGCACTATTTCTGAGCTGGCGCGGTGCCATTGCAGTTATCGCCGGTGTAGCAGTG
>PIVL01000873.1 GCA_003354145.1 Paracoccaceae bacterium | reverse complement strand
CGCGCGCGTGCCATGCCGTTGTATGTGCGTGGATATGCGCGCCTATGGAGATCGCTTGGTCGGATGTGCGGCGCGCCGGCACAGTCGCTGACTTCGACACCGCATCGCGTGAATTGGTCAGTGCGCCGTACACGAATACAGCATCGTGAGCCGAAATCGCTCGGCCGCGCTGCTCAGATTGGTCGCTCGTCCCGGACGACGACCGTGATTGGCCTCCTCCCGCCCGCGCGCCATCTCGCTGTGCACGCGTAGGTGTGCGCGTTCCGGGGGATGGCGCCGTCGCCCGCCCGGCTCGCCGCGGCTGTCGCCCGTGGCTGCGCGGTGCTGACCCGCATCGTCGCCCTGCGAGCAACGACGCTTGGTTGCCCGGTTGGATTGACCGCTTCGGACGACGGCCGCGATTGACTCCGCTTTGCACGGCGCCGCCTTTTCGCTTTCCGCAGTGCTGCGCGCGTCGGTGCGTTTGCGTGGCATCGCGACGCGGCCCGACATGAAAGCGCGTGTTGACAGGCCGGGTCGCCCGTCCCGGCGAAAACGCGGCCTCCGACATTTGACATGCGATATGCGGCTCCGACATGCGGCAAACGTGCTACTTTGTGTGACGAAAATGCACGCGTCAGCTCATATGATCCGCGAAGATACAACTTCGCGGCCCCGACATACCGTGATTCGTTGCGACGTTTGCGCAAAGTGATGCCTCCCCCACCCCATCGCACGAGTAGTTGCACGTATCTTCCCAAACGGGCGGTCTGTACACCGAAAATGCTACGCCACGTCGCGCAGAGTGGTCGCTCGTCTCGGACGACGACCGTGATGGACCTCCTTCAGCGCG
>PIVL01000872.1 GCA_003354145.1 Paracoccaceae bacterium | reverse complement strand
GATCCCTTCCATGAGACGAGCATGCTCACTGACAGTCACCGGGCGATGTGCGGCTGCTCTCGGTGCGGCAATTTCGCTGCGTTCTGGTGGAGTCTGCTGCAACTTGGACCCCTTCCACGAAACGAGCGTGCTCATTGGCAGCCCCCAGGCGATGTGGAGCTGCTCTCGGTACGGTGATTTCACTGTCTTCTGGTGGAGTTTGCCGCAACTTGGCTCCGCAACTAGGGTCCCTTCCATGTAACGAGCATGCTCACTGACAGTCGCCGGGCGATGTGCGGCTGCTCTCGGTGCGACGCTTTGACTGCGTTCTGGTAGGGTTTGCTGCAACTTGGACCCCTTCCACGAAACGAGCGTGCTCACTGGCAGCCCCCGGGCGATGTGCAGCTGCTCTCGGTGCGGCGATTTCAGTGCGCTCTGGTGGGGTTTGCCGCAACTTGGCTTCGCAACTAGGATCCCTTCCATGAAACGATCGTGATCACGTGGCAGTCCCCGGGAGATGTGCGGCTGCTCTCGGTGCGGCGAGTTCGCTGCGTTCTGGTGGGGTTTGCTGCAACTTGGACCCCTTCCATGAGACGAGCATGCTCACTGGCAGCCCCCGGGCGATGTGCAGATGCTCTCGGTGCGGCGATTTCGCAGCGTTCTGGTGGGGTTTGCCGCAAATTGGCTCCGCAACTAGGATGCCTTCCGCGAAACGACCGCGATCGCTGGCAGTCCCCGGGAGATGTGCGGCTGCTCTCGGTGCGGCGATTTCACTGCGTTCTGGTTGGGTTTGCCGCAACTTGGACCCCTTCCACGAAACGAGAATGCTCACTGGCAGTATCCGGTCGATGTGC
>PIVL01000871.1 GCA_003354145.1 Paracoccaceae bacterium | reverse complement strand
AATCCGTTGATCGTCACCGGCGATGACTTTCGTTTTATTGTCACTGAACAACTTGAGGCTAAAGGCGTCACCCCGCTGCAGATTCTGATCGAACCCGAAGGGCGCAATACCGCCCCCGCGGCGATTGCGGCTGCGCTGTTGGCTCAGCAAGGCGACGCTGATGCCATGATCCTGCTGGTGCCCTGCGATCACGCGGTGATTGATCCACAAAACTTTCGCGATGCGGTGGAACAGGGCAAGGTAGCCGCCAAAGATGGGCAAATCGTCACTTTTGGCATTGTGCCAGAGCGCGCCGAAACCGGTTATGGCTGGCTTGAAAGCGGGGCGCAGACCCATCCGGGGGTGCAGTCGCTGACTCGGTTTGTAGAAAAACCTGACGAAGCGACCGCGGAAAAACTGTTTGGTGACAAAAGCTATCTGTGGAATTCCGGGGTGTTTCTGGCCCGCGCCGATGTGCTGATTCAGGCCTTTGCGGATCATGCGCCAGAAGTGCTCAGGACTGTTAAGGCGGCGATTGGCACGGCAAGCACTGACCTTAGTTTTACCCGGATTGACCCCGAAACCTGGGCCAAAGTCCCCGAGGATTCAATCGACTATGCGGTGATGGAAAAGGCAACCAATGTCAGCGTTGTTGCCTATGATGGCCAATGGTCTGATCTGGGAGGCTGGCAATCGGTCTGGCATGAATCTGACAAGGACAAAGCTGGCAATGCGGTTTCCGAAAACGCTACGGTTTTTGATTGCGAGAACAGCCTGATGCGCTCGGAAAGCGACGAAATCGAACTGGTTGGCATCGGGCTGAAAAATGTGGTGGCCGTAGCGATGCGCGATGC
>PIVL01000870.1 GCA_003354145.1 Paracoccaceae bacterium | reverse complement strand
TGCCGTGACCTGGCAACGTCCATGTGCCCCGCGGATTGCGACCTTCGCACGGCGCTCGAAGTGGCCAGCAAGCGTATCCGGGACCGCATGGTGATGGACACGCAGATGTGCGTGCCCCTGACGTCGCGCACGAGGTTCATGGAGGCGCTCGACGAAGCTTTCGGCGGTGATCTTCACAGCGGCCTGCGCGCGAAGCTCATGCACAGTCACAGCAAAATCGTTTGCCGACTGTGCCCTCACGCGTTCCTCAGCAACAGCCGCATGGAGAACACCAAGCGCCGCCACGGCCCCCGGGGCAAGCGCAGCCGTGACCGGAAGCGCCAGGCAGCAGAGGCCGCAGCAGCCGCCGCAGCGGCCGCTGCAGCAGCAACGGCCACAGCAGCCGCGTAGTCCACCAACGCAGTGGTCAACGTGGAGTGCGCCGCCGGCTGGCGGGCAGAACGCTCCGTCGGCATCGTCGTGCGCACCTCCGGCCGAGGCTCTGTCGCCGACAGGCCTTCGCAGTGCGCGTCGGGGGAGTGTCGTGCCGCCTCATCGCACGCGCTTTCGCCGCCACAGACATTGCCGCAGTCGCGGACCAACCCGGCATTCGTGTGCGCTCCGCCATCTTCCGCAGCCGCCACACACGCTACCGACGCAGTGGTTGCCGAGGACACGTTTGCATGCTGAGTGCGACTCGGTTCTGCGTGCTCCTCGCTCGCGCCACTCGCCGGACGACGGGCGGCGCACAGCCCTCGCCGCGCAAAGCAATGCATGTTGGGAGGGACGCGTGTTCACGTGTGTGCGCGTGTGAGCGCGCGCGTGCGCGTGTGCGGCGCGTGCGCCTTCGCCTG
>PIVL01000408.1 GCA_003354145.1 Paracoccaceae bacterium | reverse complement strand
AAAAACCTTCGCCGCGCGCCATGGCCGGTGATGGGGTATGGGGATTGCAAGAGGCCGACACCATGTGTCAAATTCTCACTTAGTTCAACTCATACTCCTTGGGACAACATATGGCAAGTGAAAATTGATGAGGCCCGACTGGCGGGCCTCCTCTTCTAAATTCTTGTATTGGACTGATCAGGCGGACTTCTGGTCCATTGGCTTCGGACCACCGACGGTTGTGCCCGCCGACTTGGCCATGCGCTCGGCCTGCTCTGGGTTGGTCCTGAGCATCTGGCCCTGCTTGGTCATGTTCCAGCTCTTGCTGGTGAATGGGTTGTCTGAGCCGGTGCCACCGCCTCCGCCACCACCGCCAGCTCCACCTCCATTGGACGCGGGCCACCAGTGGGCTCTCTTGTCTTGCATCTCAGATAGCCAGACTACCGGGTCGATGCCTGGGGTGACACCCACACCGTCACGAGTAAGCACCTCGCCACTCTCTGTGACCTCGAACATCCGCTCTCCGAGCATCAGGGCGTCATCCATGGCTGTTGGAATGATCTTGGAGCTGACGCCCGCCTCGCGGACGGCGTCTGAGATAGTGCGGTTGGTGTCCTTCAGCTCGTGGGCTGTGATTGTGCCTGCCTGCTCGCCATTGGTCTTCTCAAGGGCGGCGATCTGGCGCTCCAGTGGACGAGCCACTGTGGCCACACGGGCCTCGACCAACTTGTCGATGGCGGCCTCGTCCGGCTTGCCGTCGCCAGCGGCGGCCTCTGCTGTCTCCAGGTTGGCCCTGAGCTCTTCATTCTCTGTCACGAGGGCCTGGGACTTGTCAGGATCCAGCTCGCCGAACTTGCCGAGCTTCTCCTTGGTCTTCTTGTGGTCGTCGCGCTCCTTGTTCAGGCTCACCTGGAGGCGATCGGTGTCTGCCGTGGTCTTGATCCCCTCTATGCCGGTGACCTCCCACTTGCCGTTCTTCTCGGTGTACAAGCTCCTGAATTCGTCGGGGATTTCGTCTTCCTTGTCGTAGATTGCCTTGAGAGCCATGTCTCAGTCTCCTCTTGTGGTCCGCCACGCGGACAGTTGGATGGTCGTGGCCTCATGCCACGGTGTCGATACTATAGTGTCTGTCGTTCCAAGGGTATGTCAATTTCAGAGCCTCTGGCCCTTGCACCTTGTCCATGTGTAGACCTTGGCGTTGTTGAGCAGTCTGCCCTTGTGTATGTTGAGACAGGCCTTGCCCTCCTGGTAGTTCTTGATCACAGGCCCAAGGAAGCCAAGTGGGGGTGACATCTTGATCAGCACGAAGTCGAAGCAGCTCGATCCCTCACGCATCACGGTGTTGTAGTACATGTCAAAGTCCTTGGTCATCATGGCGTCCACGATCTTGAACATGTCAGGATGCGGACCGGTGTTGGCCTCGTTCGGAAGGCAGAGAGCGTAGAACGTCGCCTTGGTCTCTGTCTCCTTGGTCAGCTCGGCGTTGGCGGCTGGCACCGAGGCGGCGATCGCGCTTGACAGCGCGGCCAGGAACATCAGGATGGCCACAAGCCAGTATTTCATTAGTTTCGTCATAGGAAGTCCTCTGGGTCAAGTCCTGCAGCGATGAACGCCTCGCGCTCGTTCTTGGCGAGCTCACTAAGTGACAGCTCGTCTCCAGCCCGGTTCACAAAGCGATCCAGGTCGAGGTCTCCTCTCCGGAACAACCGTCCTCTCGTCGGACCAAGCACATCGTTCTGGAACGCGGCGGACTGGCGACCGAGCCAGGTCTGGTAGGAGACCTTGGCTGGGATGGTGCCTGTCAGCTCTCGCATCCGTCCTCGTGCAAATGTGTCAAACAGGCCCTTGGTCCCTCGTGGAAGAGCGGCGCGGTTGGTCACAAGCGGGATGCCCCGCTGGGCTGTGAACTCTCGCAGCAGCTGCCTCTGTGTGAAGGCTCGGGCCGGTCGGTTGCCAATCACCTGTCCGTTGAGGATGGCCACTCTCAGGCTCCTGCAGTTGAAGTGCAGGGGTGGGATTGGGCCAACGCCAACTTCGAATGTCTCTCCGTCCAGGCTGCTGCAGATCCGAGTGGTGCGAGCGTCAAGCGTGGCCACATACAGCTCCTCGGTGAAGAGCGTGGCATTGGACTTGTAGAACTCGCGCCGGGCCTGGTTCGAGATGGCATTCACGGCGGTTCTTGTTATCGCGGCGGCGTTGTTCCGCGTTATCTGTGTGACGCCGTCGCGGCCAGCGGCGGCGGAGGTGCCCACCACGCGTCTTGCAATGGCGGCGGCGCTCTCTCCCTGCACCATGCCGATCTTGATGGCGGCCTCTATTCTAGCAAGGTCGTCGGACCTCATCTTGGAGGCCCAAGGGCGAAGCGTCCGACCCTCGAAGGGTCTTGTCATCGCGATCGTGGTCAGGAAGGCTGGTGTTGGAAGGATTGTTGACAGGGTCACTGGCACGCTGGTCTTCAGGAGACCGTCAGTGTGCGCTGGCTCGGCCTTGGAGACCTCCACCATATTCTTGACCCAGGCCGGGTTGATGTCGTTCCACGCCTTGGCGCGGGTGGCCCTTATCGAGGAGAGCAGGACACTGAGCCTCTGCACCGCTCTTGGGCTGTCAAGTCCCTTGTGTCCAGCGAGGATCCTCCGTATCTGTCTGGCCATGTCCGCCTCTGTGGCGTCCAGCAGCCTCCAGACCTCGTTCCGCACGGATCCAGACAGCCTCAGGAGGCCGATCTGGTGGCGAACAAGGGCGTCGAAGAACGCCTCGTTGGCTGTCTCGACGCCCTCTGGAAGTTGCCTCTTGGGATCCAGGACCATGATTAGTGACCCCGCTGTTGAATTAGTATGTCCAGCTCTATCTGCTCGGCTGTCCGCCGGTCACCTGGTGGGACTTGGTGACACCACTTGCATGATGACTGCTGGTCTGATTCTGGGATGTCGCAATATGGGTGACAATGACATATAAACAGGGTGGCCTCTTGCAATCCGGCCTGCTGCTCGCGGGCCTGCAGGGCCTCCTTGATCGCTGCTATTCTCTCAACGCGCTCAACTGGTTGTGTCCTGTTCTTCATCTTCGTCACTCTCTGCTGGGTTCGCACCCTCCTCTTCGTCCTCGTTGTCTGGCAGTTCGTCAGAGGTCGAGCCGCCCATGGGCTCCTCTCCCTCGATCTCGCTCAACTCCTCTTCAAGAGTCATGTCTGTCAGGCCCTTCTCCTCCATCTGTCTATGTATAGACCTGTTGGAGATTGGAGCGCCCATCGCCTTGGAGGTCGCGAGCTTGACAAGCTCCTCGCCACCAAGTGTGTCGTTCACAAAGTCGAGGTTTGGTGTCACGATGACCTGCTCGGGGTCCAGACCCATCCATACCGCCGCCTGACGCAGCGCCTGCTGCAGGCCGAAGGCCCCTGTCAGTGCGACCTGGTTGAGGGTCGAGGTGCGGGCCACAACTCTTATCCGGAGGGCGTCGCC
>PIVL01000869.1 GCA_003354145.1 Paracoccaceae bacterium | reverse complement strand
GCACGGGAGACCACGGGAGACGAGACACGAGAAGCAAAGATGCAGGATCTGGGAGGAGGGGGGAGAGCACGGGAGACCACGGGAGACCAGACACAAGAAGCGCGGATCCAGGATCTGGGAGGAGAGCACGGGAGACCAAGGGAGACCAGACACAAGAAACGCGGATCCAGGATCTGGGAGGAAAGCATGGGAGACCACGGGAGACCAGACACGAGGAGCGAAGGTCCAGGATCTGGGAGGAGGGAGGAGAGCACGGGAGACCACGGGAGACCAGACACAAGAAGCGCGGATCCAGGATCTGGGAAGAGAGCACGGGAGACCACGGGAGACCAGACACGAGAAGCGTGGATCCAGGAACTGGGAGGAGAGCACGGGAGACCACGGGAAACCAGACACGAGAAGCGCGGATCCAGGATCTGGGAGGAGGGAAGAGAGCACGGGAGACCACGGGAGACCAGACACGAGAAGCGAAGATCCAGGATCTGGGAAGAGAGCACGGGAGACCACGGGAGACCAGACACGAGAAGCGAAGATCCAGGATCTGGGAGGAGGGAGGAGAGCACGGGAGACCACGGGAGACCAGACACAAGAAGCGCGGATCCAGGATCTGGGAGGAGAGCACGGGAGACCACGGGAGACGCCAAGCGAGGATGCAGGAACCGGGAGGCAGCCAAACCAAACCGCGGATTCCTTTATGCTAGAGAACCCCTTAAGCTAACGCTGTTAGGGGAATGATAATGCTAATGCTAATGCTAATGCTAATGCTAATGCTAATGCTAATGCTAATGCTAATGCTAATGCTAATGCTAATGCTAATGCTAATGCTAATGCTAA
>PIVL01000868.1 GCA_003354145.1 Paracoccaceae bacterium | reverse complement strand
ACGCGTCGCCCAGAACTCATCCAGAAATGTATAACTTTGACGCAATTCCCGGATCAGTATGGCAACGCCGTTCACCGGGAAATCTCCACCGGGCAGGCTAACGCCGGCGGTCCAGTTCGAGCCTGCATCAGGAAAGAACCGCGCAATTTTTTCCAGAGCATGTTCCGCCAGTTTGCGATAAGTGGTGATCTTACCGCCAAAAATATTCAGCAGCGGTGCGCCGCCGTCTTGTTGATCCACCTTCAAGACATAGTCCCGCGTCGCCGCCGTCGCCGAGGAGGCACCATCGTCGTAAAGCGGGCGAACCCCGGAATAGGACCAGACGACGTCCTCTTTTTGGATTGGTTTTTTGAAATAGCTTGACGCAAAATCGCGCAGATAGTCGGCTTCGGCCTCGTTGCATTCCGGCCTGATCGAGACGTCTTCATGATCGGAATCGGTTGTGCCAATCAGGGTAAAATCAGTTTCATAGGGAATGGCAAATATGACCCGGCCATCTTCGCCCTGAAGAAAGTAGCACTTGTCGTGCTCAAACAGCTTTCTCGTCACGATGTGACTACCGCGTACCAGACGCACGCCTTCGGAAGGTTTGATATGTACAGTGTTGCGAATGATGTCTTCGACCCAGGGGCCGCCCGCATTGACCAGAGTTTTGGCCACAGTCATTCGGGTTTCTTTCGTTTCTTGATCCTCTGTCGTGATGTGCCAGACGTCGTTGACCCGCTCCGCCAGCAATACTTTGGTTCGGGTCATGATCTCTGCGCCACGCGCCTCGGCATCGCGAGCGTTCAAAACGACCAGACGCGAGTCTTCGACCCAGCAATCCGAGTATTC
>PIVL01000089.1 GCA_003354145.1 Paracoccaceae bacterium | reverse complement strand
TCGTCGTAAAATACTCGGAACCACTCGAAAAACGCTTCCATTACCTCTCCCCTTTACCCGGTCGTTGCGGATTTACTGATGTCGGCGGCGGATGAGTTGTTCCGCGGCCGACAAGATCAGGATTTCTTTGTATTTGTCGTGCATATCCTGGGCAAATGGCGTCTTGGCAACACCCCACTTTGTTTCCAACTCAAGAATGCGGCCCGACTTGTGCCAGCCGATGATCATTTCGCCCATCATGTCATGAAAGCGATCTTCGCCCAATGCGACGGCAAGGCCCCATGGCGCATCGTCAATGGTCGGAAGCGGCATTTCGTAGTCTGCCCACTCTTCCTGCTCCAGCGTCGCCACATGCGAGGAATCGTCATAAACAAAGCCAACGCAGTTGCCTGCCTTCATGGCCGCATACACTTCGGCAGTTCCTTTAAAAGCAACTATCTTGGCCCCGAATTCCCGGCCGGTTTTCTTGTTATAGAACGCGCCCTGAATGCCGCATACTGGTTTGCCGCGCAGGTCTTCCCATTCCTTAAAGCCAAAGCTTTTGGGTGCCATGATGTTGGTGCCCGAGGAATAGTAATTCGGATCGGCAATAAAGATCACTTTGCGCCGGTCGGGTTTGTCGGTCATCGTAGCGATCAACAGATCAACCTTGCCCTGTTGCAGGAACTGCATGCGGTTGGAACTGACCACTGGCACGAATTCGATATCGACGCCCAGTTTGTCGGCAACATCCTGCGCCAGATCAGGCTCAATGCCGATGATCGCGCCAGATGTGTCGCGAAAGCCGTAGGGCTTGTAATCTGCCTTAACCGCCACACGCAACGTGCCGTTTGCCTTGATGTCATCGATGACGTCGGCCTGCGCAGGCAGGGCCGCAAAGGCGAGCGCGCCTAAAGCCGCAGTCATTGCCATTCTTTTTGTCATAGTCTTAAACATGATTTTCTCCTTGTTGGGCCACACGTTAGGTCTTTTTGTTTGGTGGCGATTTTGAGCATATATTGAGGCTGCTCGTTTCGTGCGTGAATAGCTACTGTTATCATGCTTGCTGAATGTGCCCTCTCGTAGGAGCAGCATGAACCGCATGTCGTTCTGTGACCTGGCCGCACAGGTGCGCCGCAAGTAAAAGCAGATCGGTATGGTGGATTCTTGCAGCGGTTGCCGAGCAATCAGCGAATGCCAAGCAGTCCTGAACCTTTTGCAAGAAATCTTCGTCGCTCAGCGGCTTGCCGGGCATGCCGTAAGCCTCGCCGCAAAATCCCGTGCGCTTGGTTGTATCCTTGAGAAGAACACGAACCCTGGCGCTTTCGGGAAATTGTCGACGGGCTTCATCCGTCGACAAATCGTCCGCTTCGTAAATCCGGGTTTTCCGCATTAGGGTATGGATGCCGACGGAATGAATGGTTTCGATATTCAGGTCCTGCAACCGGACGGCTCCGTTCAAAATCGCGCAGGCGGCAGCAAATGGCAGGCTGAACTGCGCTTCAGCTGGTGTTTCCGGATTATCATGCACCAGACTGATCCGCACCAGTTTTGGCACGTCCAGCCGTATCGTGTCGATGTCATCCGGGGAAATGCCTGCGTGATGGGTCAGGCGGGCGATTTCTTCTATAGCGGCGTGGGCAGCTGAGCAGACCGGATAGAGTTTGATCAACAGGCCGGGATCAACAAGACGCCAGCGCTGGCCCAGTGTTTCGACTTGCGCCGGGGCTGCCACATCATTGTTCAACAGATGCAAGAACCCGGTCTGGCCTTCGATACCGTCGCTTGGACCGGACATCCCTGCCGAAATGACACGGGCAAAACGAATGGCCCTTTGGGCAGCTTCGCCAGCCAGATATGGTTTGGCGTTGGTCCCGAATACGGATTTGCCCCCACCTGCGGCGGCTGCGGCCATGCCAATTGCCTGTGCGATCTGAACCTCGTCACATCCCAGCAAACGGGCCGCCGCCGCTGCTGCGCCGATCAAGCCAAAAGTGACCGTAGACCACCAGCCGTGGAAGTAGTGTTGCTGCGTAGCGATATCCGCCAGAACATAGGTAATTTCCGATCCGATGATGAATGCGGTGCGGGCTTCTTCATCCGAGGCCCCGGTTTCCTGTGCCAGTGCCAGCACGACCGGGAATACCACTGCCGACCCATGCATGATGCCGGTATAGCTGGTGTCATCAAAATCCCAAAAATGGGCGGCGCTGCCGTTTATCAACGCCGCCAATTCTGCATCTGCCATACCGCCGGTCGCCAGCCCGCAGGCCCCGTTTCGGTTCGGCCAAATACCGGCAAGCTGTCTGATATCCGCGCTGGCACCGCCGGCGATCATCACCCCAAGCGTGTCAAGCATGGCCCGATGCGCCACCCGGTGAACGTCTGGTGCTATATCGGCGGTGGACAGAGACGCCGCCCACTGCGCAAACCGTTGCGTTATGCCGTGGCGGCTAGTCATGCGGCCACCTTGACGTCATAGCCGAATGGGACCGCATTCAGGCAGATGATTTCCCAGATGCTGCGGGCCCAGGCGACGGGTACCAGTATTTCGAACCGGCTGGCGGATGTCAGGTGGATCAAAACCCCGACGTGATGAATGCCAGTCTGAACAAAGTTTTCGACGGGCATGGCCGCCTTGCGGAAATCAATCGGGGCCAGACGCGCCATGACGTCCTCTGCGGCCGGACCTTCGACGGCGATCCTTGTACGTGCGTGACCCAAGTCCAGCACCGCCAGCGATGTCTCGTTCTGCAGGCCTTCCGGCAAAGTGATCGGGGACATCGCGGCAATAAGTATGCGGTCTGGTGATATGCGGTAAAGGCGCATGTCATTGGCGTTGCGGCATATGCGAAAATCGCCTGCATCGCAAAATCCAAAGGTATTCAAACCCGGCGACACTGCGGCATCAAAGTCACCCCACCCGGCGATCTGAGCAAGACCAAGGACCGGGGCTTCGGACAAGGTGACTCCCGGTCCAGCCTCAAACTGCGCACCGAAATGCCCCGGTTGTTTGATTGCAGCCAGCGGAGAGAGAACATCAGGCATTCTGGCGTGCTCCTTCCGGATCAAAGAAATGCGGGGATACGATCTGTGCTGTCAGCGACTGGTTTTCCAGATGGTTGACCACTTGAACATCCTCTCCCATGCGGAACTTTCCTTTCCGGACCAACGCCAGCGCGATATTCTTGCCCAAAGCCGGGGACCAGGTCGTGGACGAGACCCAACCTTCTCCATGTCCCTGCATCGGACGATTGGTCGAATAGATCAGAGACCCGGGCAACGCGCCTTGTTCTCCAGTAATCATCAATCCCACCAGTGTTTCACGCGCCGGGTCTGCCAACACGGGGCGACCTTTCAGAACCGACCCGACAAACGGCTTTTTGGAAGACGCAAAGCCTTCCAGCCCCAGATCCTTCAGCGTTGTTCGACCTTCAATTTCCGGCCCGGCCACGTGGCCTTTTTCGATACGCAGCGCACCCATGGCTTCGGTGCCGTAGGGGCGAAGATCGAACGCTTCTCCCGCCTTGATCAAAGCGGTCCAAACGTGACGTGCAAACCCGGACGGCACATAAACTTCGTAGGCCAACTCGCCGGAATAACTCATCCGGTGAAGACGCACCTCGGTATCGGCAATCTCACCTGTGACAAAGTGATTGTTGGGCATCTGTTCGCCACTGATTTCCGCGCCGGACAGGGCCAATTGCAGCAGGTCCCGCGCCTTTGGGCCGGCGATGGCAAACGCTGCCCATTGGTCGGTTATGCTGGTGACATGAACCTTCAGATCACGCCATGCGGTTTGCAACAGGTGTTCGGACATCGCCAGCACCTTGGCCGCATTGGCGGTTGTGGTGGACATGAAATAATCAAAATCCCCCAGCCGCGCCGTGGCGCCGTCATCCATCACAAACCCGTCTTCGCGCAGCATCACCCCATAGCGCAACTGCCCCACTTGCAGCGTTTTCCAGCCATTCACATAGATCCGGTTCAGGAACTCTGCTGCATCCGGCCCCTGCACGGCGATCTTGCCGAGGGTGGACACATCGATAATACCCACATGCGCGCGCACATGGGTTGCTTCACGAATGTAGGCATCGCGCAGCACCTCTTCGCCTTCGGGATAATGCCACGGGCGCATCCAGGCCCCGGCCTCGGTCATCACCGCGCCATTTTCCACGTGCCAGTCATGCACCGGGGAGTAGCGCGTGGCGGCAAAATGGTGACCGTGCACGTGCCCGACAAGGGCACCGATGGCCACCGGGGTATAGGGGGGGCGGAAGGTTGTGGTACCGGTTTTCGGGATTGTCTTGCCGCTTAACTCGGCCATCCGTGCCAGCGCGATGATATTGGAAGTCTTGCCCTGATCGGGGGCCATTCCGGCGGTGGTGTACCGCTTGAGATGTTCGACCGAGACATAGCCTTCGCGATAGGCCTGATCGATGTCGGTCACCTTTACATCGTGCTGAATATCAACAAAGGCCTTGCCCATGGTCTTGTCATTGGCGTCTCTGATGGCCCAAATCGTGCCAATGTCTTTTGCCCACCCGGTATCCAGCACTGTATCCGGTGTTTTGGGGTGTAATTTGCGGCTTGGTTTCAATTCAAGCGCTTTCAGCGTGGATTTGGCAGTACTTTTGCCCGAGTTGATCCTGTCTTCCAAGCTCTGCGCGGCCACCATTCGCCCGGCACATTGCACGGTTTCCCGGCCCCTTATGTCTGGCACAAACGATGCAGACGCTTCGTCAAAGCGGGGTTTGCCGAAGCGCTGGCTCCACAGGTGCACAACCGGCGACCAGCCACCGGACACGCCGATCACGTCGCAGTCCAGCCGTTTCGCCAAACCTGTAGCCTTGCCGCAACTGTCAATTGGTACGATCATCGCGGCAACAACTTTGCGCCTACCCTTTGCGCAGATCACAGCCTTGCCTGACAAGACCGCGACACCGGCTTTGGCCAGAGTTTCTGCCAAAACTTCGCAGACGTGTGGGCGCGCATCGACCAGCGTCACGTCCGCCCCTGCCTGCGCCAGTTGAACGGCCACCTGACAAGAGCTGTTGTTGTTTGTGCTCACAACGATACGTTGGCCCGCCAATACGCCAAACCGGTTGGCATAAGTCTGGATCGAGGCCGCCAGCATCACACCCGGAAGGTCGTTGTTGCCAAATACCAGCGGGCGTTCAATCGCGCCGGTCGCCAAGACTGCCTGCTTTGTGCGCACCAGCCAGAATCGCTGGCGTGGTTGATGGTTTTGCGGTGATTGCAGATGGTCACTGACATGTTCGATCAAGCCGTAGACATCCTCGTCATAGGCCCCAAAAGCCGTTGTGCGGGTCAGGATGCGAACGTTGGGAAGGTCTTTCAGCCCGGCCTTGACCTTTTCTAGCCAATCGTCGGTTTCGCCCCTCTGGGGCTGCGACAGCAATGAGCCGCCAAGTTCGAAATCCTGTTCTACAAGGATTACGTCGGCCCCGGCCCGCCCAGCGGTTAGGGCCGCGCTCAGGCCGGCGGCCCCGGCACCGACTACCAGTAGATCGCAAAACGCATTGACCTTGTCGTAGCTGTCGGGATCGTCAACTTTCATGCCGCGCCCCATGCCGGCGGCCTTGCGAATGAACCCTTCGCAGAACATCCAAAATCGGGTACCGCTGAACGGACCAATGAACGTCTTGTAATAAAAGCCGACGCTCAGGAATGGGGAGATGTATCCGGTCACAGCGCCGACATCCAGACGCACGTCGGGCCAGGAATTCTGAGACGTAGAAATTAGGCCGTCAAACGCCTCGACTGTGGTCGCGCGCGCGTTCGGCTCAAGACGACTCTCATTTCTGAGATGCACATAGGCGTTGGGTTCTTCGGCACCTGCCGAATAGATCCCCCGTGCGCGGTGATACTTAAATCCCCGGGCAACGATATTTTCGCCTGACGCCATAAGGGCAGAGGCCAGCGTGTCACCAGCATGCGCCTTAAGACGACGTCCGTCAAACCGCACGTTCAACAATGTGTTGCGGTCTATGCGTCCACCGGTGGAGAGGCGAAAACCAGACATCAGGCAACGCCCCTTGCCAGAATACAGTCGCCGATTTCATGGGTCAGCGTATCGCGTTCCAGCATCAGCCACTGGCGGCACCCCATCACGTGGTGCCAATATTCCCGGTGCGGTCCACGCGGGTTGTCCCGCATGAAGACGTAGTCGAGCCACGGCCCTGTTTCAGCCTCATCCATCGCCGGACGCACCACATTTGCATCACCGCCATAGGTGAATTCGTTTTCGTCTCTGGAGCCGCAAACCGGGCAGTTTATTCGGATCATTCCTATCGGTCCCTAATGCGCATTTGGTTGCGGGCCTGCGCCCTTTTCGTCAATCTGATAACCGCGTTCGAACCGGCTCAGGGTGAATTCGGCGTTGTCTTGGTGTGGCTGCTCCTTGGCGATGGTCCAGGCAAAGCACCAACCAGACGCAGGCGTGGCCTTGAACCCGCCGTAACACCAGCCGCCGTTCAGATAGAGCCCATCAATCGGTGTCTTGGTAATGAAGGGCGAGCCGTCCATCGACATGTCCATCACCCCGGCCCAGTGGCGCAGCAGCTTGAGTCGCGACACAGAGGGCATCAGCGCCTTGGCACTGGCCAGCGTGTGTTCGACCATCGGCAACCCGCCGCGTTGGGCATAGGAATTGTAGCCATCCAGATCACCGCCCAGCACCAGCCCGCCCTTGTCCGACTGGCTGACATAGAAATGCGCGGCCCCGAACGAGATCACCGTATCAACCAACGGTTTCAGCGGTTCGGTCACATAGGCTTGCAACACATGGGTTTCGATTGGCAGGCGCAAACCGGCCATGTCGGCCAGATGCCCGGTGTGGCCGGCGACCGCCAATCCAACCTTGCCTGCCCGGATCGGCCCGCGCGTGGTTTCAACCCCGACGATGTTGCCATCGTCCCAGATATACCCGGTCACTTCGCATTGCTGGATGATGTCGACACCCTGACGGTCTGCCGCACGGGCATAACCCCAGGCGACCGCGTCATGGCGGGCGGTTCCGGCGCGGGACTGAAAGATAGCACCGTGTATTGGAAACCGCGCGGATGGTGAGTAATCCAGATAAGGCAGACGCTGCCTGACCTCGACCCGGTCAAACAGGTCCGCATCAATGCCGTTGGCCCGCATCACATTCCCGCGCCTGCGCGCTGCATCCATCTGGGCCGGGGAATGGCACAGGTTGTACTGGCCTCGCTGTGAGATCATGACATTGAAATTGAGGTCCTGGCTAAGGTTCTCCCACAGTTTCATGGACCGTTCGTAAAACATCGTGTTTCCGGGCATCATATAGTTCGAGCGCACGATGGTCGTGTTGCGCCCGGTATTGCCGCCGCCCAGCCAACCCTTTTCGATCACTGCGACATTGTGAATTCCGTGTTCTTTTGCCAGATAATAGGCTGTGGCCAACCCATGCCCTCCGGCCCCGACAATTACCACATCGTAGGACGGCTTGGGGTGCGGATCGCGCCAGGCCCGTTGCCAGTGCCGGTTCCCCGTCAAGGCATTCCTGAAGACCGAAAAGGCCGAGTAGTGCGACATGTGGGTAAAGTCCCGCCCAGTGATTCTCTGGCAACAAAATGTAGCGAATAACATTTCTTGTCAATTTTAATTTCATTTGGTACCTATTACCTTGTTCCAAATCGCCCGAAACAGTGCCAAATGTGCGTAACGCTACAAAATGGGCCCGACCAGATATGTCAAAAGTCGATCAGAAACTGACCAGGGCGCTGCCCACTCTGCCTAAGAAACTGGGGCGGGCGGCGCGATACGCGCTCGACAATCCTGACCGGATTGCCTTTGATTCGATGCGCACCGTTGCAACCGCCTGCGACGTTGCCTCGCCGACGATGTTGCGACTTGCCCGGGCGCTGGACTATGAAAGCTACGACTCCTTTCGCAGCGAGTTCCAGCAAAAGTTCGTGACACCTGGGTTCGGTAATCGCGCCGTTGCATTGCGCAGCGGTACCGGTTCCCAAATGGAAGATCACATTGCCAAAAACATTGCCAATGCCGCAACGCAGAATATTGCCCTGACCCTGAAACACATGGATTTTTCCGCAGTCGAGGCATTTACAGCCAGTGTTCAGGACTCGAAACGGACGTTCATTCTGGGGTCCGGGTCCATGCACTGGATGGCGGCGCTGATGGAATCAACCGGCCAGATGGCCATCCCCGGCCTGCGGACAGATCACTCGGGCAGTGCGACAATGATTGAAACCATCGCTTCCATTACCGAGCAGGATACCGCGCTGGTTCTGGCCTTTGCGCCCTACGCAAAGGAAACGGTCGTGGCCGCAGCCTATGCAAGCAAAAAGAACGCCAAAGTATTTGCCCTGACCGACAAACCCAGCTCTCCTTTGGTTGAGCACGCTGATCATGTGTTTTTTGCCCCTATTGACAGCCCGCACTATTACCCGTCGGTCATTTCAACGATCTTGATGATCGAAGTCCTGTTATCTGCCACTGTGGCAGCGTCAGACGCACTTGATCGGATCAAACAAACCGAACTCGTTCGCAACGCAAGTGGCGCATATTTGTGAGATTGCGAAAGAAGGTCGATTCTGTCCGTCGTCAGGGTTTTTGGAAGTAAGAGCAGCGTAAACGGCATTGTCAGAGGGATGGTGCTTGAGGCAGATGGGGTGGATAGCTCCTGCTCCCATCGGCGTCGCAATGCGCCATACTGCGGTTGCTATGAACTGCTTAGAGAGGAGCTACCCAAATGCAAGTTACAACAGTCGGTCTGGATTTGGCCAAGAATATTTTTCAAGTGCATGGTGTCACGGACGGTGGTGAGGTTGCATTCAACCGTTCGCTTCGGCGAACACAGATGTTGCCGTTTTTTGAGCGTCTTGCCCCCTGTCTGATTGGGGTTGAGGCGTGTGGCACAAGCAATTATTGGGCGCGAGAATTGGCGAGCATGGGGCATGAGGTGAAGCTGATCGCCCCGACCTACGTAAAACCCTATGTCAAACGCGGAAAATCTGATGCTGCAGACGCCGAGGCTATCTGTGAAGCCGTGATCCGTCCCACGATGTATTACCCGGCAGGCGATGCTTGCATCGCTGAGAGGGCGTTTTGTCGCGGCTAAAACCCCGGATCAGCAAGCTACGCTTTCGCTGCATCGCACCCGTGATTTGGTTGTTCGGCAGAGAACCCAAACCATAAATATGCTTCGGAGTTTGCTGGCGGAATTCGGGATCGTTTTTGCGCGAGGCGTTGGTCACGCTCTTAGCTTTGCCAAGCGTGTAATCGATGAATTTATTCCAGAGCTCCCTCAACTGGCTTACGATGTCGTCAAGGATCTCAGCGAACAACTTGTGTCGGTCCACGCACGGGTAATCTGGTACACGCGCAAAATGTCGGTTGCCGCAAAACAAGAGCCGCGCGCGGCGCTTCTTCAAACCATTCCAGGCGTCGGCCCCATCACAGCATCGGCTATTGTCGCGACCATTGGAGATGTGGATCAGTTCAAGTGTGGCAGGGATCTGGCTGCTTGGCTCGGCCTGACGCCGATAAACAAATCCACCGGCGGGAAAGAACGCCTGGGGCGAATATCGAAAATGGGGGACCAGTATATTCGCCGCCTTTTGTTTCTTGGAATGACGTCCCGCATAAGACTGATCAAAAGTGATCCGGGCCAGTTTGATCCTTGGTTCTCGGATATTTTGGCACGCAAACCTGCCAAGCTCGCGGCAGTCGCAATGGCGAACAAAACCGCAAGGATCATCTGGGCCGTGCTGACCCGAAACGAACCTTACAAGATCCGAAACGCATAAATAACCAGCAAAAGGAACAATGGAACTTTGAGTTAGCAAGACCAATGATGTGATGGCAAACGCGTCAGCCGCAATAACCGAGACACCCCGGGCTTTGTCCAGGACGATATCTGTCCGATGTGCAGAATGGGACTCGGTTCGCGGAAACCATCAGGGCCAGCGGTCATGTGCACCGCGCAAACAGGCCGAACACAAGACCGCTTCTGATAAGTTGCAGGTCACATCAAAAATGTCTTGCTATGCAAGAGCTATCCACACAGGACAAAGTGTAAGTTCGCTGCGGCTGCGCGAACGTCCGTTACGCGATGGAGAAGAGAGGATGCAACGTTCGATCGCCCGTACCGAAATCGCATTGGTTATTTTGTTGTTTGGACATTTGGGCGGAGGGCGTTTCGAACCTGATGAGGCGCGCCCGGAAGGTGGTCCGGGCGCGCACATGGTTCTGCCCACTAGTTTTGCGGCAGTGGCCTCGCTTCGTAGGCCACCATGTGCTGGTGCGAACCCTCCTCGCGCAAGGTCACAATTGCTTTGTAAGCGTCCGAGTGGTGCCATGCTTTAAGTCGTTCCATAGACGGGAATTCGATCACAAATACCAATTGATGGTCATCGCTCTCGCCATTGAGCATCTCGGGCTGTGTTCCAATCGCAACGGGTCTGGCCCCAAATTTGGCAGCGATGGATTGCGTTTTCGCGATGTAACTTTGGAATTTCTCTTGGTTGGTGACTGTCACGTGCGACATCATATATGCAGGCATTGGTCTTTCCTTTCTTGAGGTTTGAAAGTCAGGTCGTCGTTGGTGATTGGGTTGGGTTGTCGAGCTGCTGTCAGCCTGCTTGTCCCGCGATTGATTTGACACGGGTTGGCTCGTGGGTTTCGCGCCACTCGGCATCATCCAGACAAAACTTTGGCGTCTTGAGCATGACGAAGTCCTTTTGGACCTCGATGGCGGCAATGTCAGGCGCTCGGGTGACAAGGATCTTCAGGAAACCGGCGATGGCTTTGAGCTTGCCAGTGAAACTCGGCTTGAGGTCCTCACGTTCGGCGACGTAACGGCGTACTATGCTTTCGAAGCTCTCTGGCTTGCGCCCGCCGACCGTCTCAACATCACGGGTCGGGGCATTTACCGCAAACGCACCACGCCGGTATTCGTCTGCATAAAGTTTTATCTGATAAACACCCGACTCGGAATAATTGGATGCTCCGGACTGCGCGCCCAACGCCTTGAATGCTTTGAGCATCATTTTTTCAGAGATGTCCTGATACTTCACTTTTCGGCCAAGTGCTTTTCCCATCGCAGCGGCGATTTCGTTGGGTGATATCAGTTCTGGACCTGTGGGCCGGTACGTCTTGCCTGCATGAGTGACGGGGTCAATCAGTGCGCCGACAGCAACACTCGCAATATCTTCGTTAGAGGGGGCTGCGTTCTTTTTAACGTTCCCGTCGCCAAGCGGCATGGAAAACACGCCCAGTTGTGCTGCGACCTCCAACCCATTCATATAGTTATCGGCAAACCAGCCAACGTTGATGGTGGTAACCGTCGTTTCAGGCCGCATTTTTATCAAAAGATCACCCATATAGACCACGCGCGTCATTGGCGAATGATGGTCCGCGGATGAGAGCCATTGACCAAGAGTAACGACGTGTTCGAGGTTGGCCTCATAAGCAGCGGCTGTGAAAGCTGCGTAGTAATATAAGGGGTTGGGCGCCGCCGGCGCGCAATGATAGGCGCGCGTCACACCAACCATCGCAGCCCGCATATCGGTGATCGAATACTGGTTGCCGACAAATATCTCGGCGCCTGCACGTTCAAGCGCTTCGCTTCTTCGATCAAGTTGGCGCACGAAGGCGCGAACGGGAAATCCTTTCTCCAGCAATTGCAACACGGTCGGAGTCCCTGTTTTTCCGGTGGCGGAGGTGACGAGGATTTTGGGTCTTGCTGACATGGTGTTCATTCCCTATAAATGTGATTGAATAACTAAAGGTAGAACTTTACTAAATAAAGTAACATTTTTGTGAACACATGAAACAAAAGACCCGAAGCTACAACCTACTCTGCCCGATCTCACGAGCGCTGGACCACGTTGGTGATCGCTGGACACTGTTGATCCTGCGCGACCTCCATGCAGGTCCGGCGCGTTTCAAGGACCTTCAAACCGGCCTTAAAGGCATCGCATCAAACCTTTTGTCCGATCGGCTGCATGCGCTGGAAGCCAGCGAGCTCGTCCAAAAATATGAGGCAGAGTTCGGTGTGTCGCTCTATTCGTTGACTGAACTGGGAGAGCGAACCGGACAACTGATATTCGAACTTGCGCGATTCGGAGGGCGGATGCCTCGGCCATCGATGGTCCAAAAACCCGGCAATCTGCGAACCGTGGCGGTGTCGCTTGGAACGGCATGCAAAAGGGCAGTCAGCCCCGATCACGATTTCGAAGCAACATTGCTTATCGACGGAGAGGCATTTCGGATGACCGCGAAAGACGGAGACGCCCGGATCCTCGCCGGAGCTGCAGAGAGCCCGGATGTGGTCATGACCACATCTTATGAACCGATGATGGCACTGGCGGATGGCGAAATTGAGCAAAGTAAGTTCTTCTTGGAACACGTTAAGTTGGAAGTTCTCACTCCCGGCAAAGATATGGAGTTCTTTGACCTTTTGGCACGCAGTATTCGAGAGTTCTATTGACTGAACCAAGCCCGATAGCGGACATCAATGCATTCAGATTAATCGACTGTATCGGGCTCAGAGCCGCCGTTCCGACCTATCTTGTCGAACAGTCGCTTCCAACCGCCGAATACCCGAGCATCGAGCCAACTTGCTGAAAAAGATGAAGCATTCGCTTTTTGGGAATGGCTGCTTCCGTGGCGCGGTTCAAAATCGACCTGCCGCACCGCCGCATGACGGCTTTGAGGCCTCTGTACCGAATTTCTGCGATGCAGCTAATGTCTGCTATCACGGTAGAGGCAAAAACGTTCAACAACCACTTGGGTTTTGAACGGGGTTTATGGCAGCATTAAACGAGGAGTTTTGCGGCCATTCCAAAAACGAGCGTTTTTTGGGGGTTTCTTGTAACAGGTCTAAGATCTATATCATGGGTATAATCGCCGCCCACAAGTTCAACCGGATTGATCAACTGCCCCATGGAACTACAAGCGGTAAGTGGACCGCTTATTTGGAACCTACGGGATGTCGCTATGAAATTTGGCCTAATCATACTTTGTGTTACTATTTCTCTAATCGCCGGTTGCGCCACGACGGGCGGGTCGACCTCAGGCTCAAACGCCAGGTCCGGCATATATCAAAACGGCGGGTTTAGCTGGCAGGCATGGCCGAGCAGTCCGAACCTTTATATGGTCAGTTATAATCCAGGTTCCTCCGTGCAGCTAAGCAATGGACGGGTCGTAACTGGGGGGACCTCCGAGTGCTTGCGAATGGGCGGACCTTTGGTTGAGCAGTGTTACAATGCAGTCGTCACCGCCAACCGCAACGCAGGCTATGTCAATCGCGCTCAATTGATAAATGCTGCACGGCAAGCCATTCAAAATGAAGGTCGGTGCAACTGGATAGGATACGATCCGTCTTTAGACGCCCAGACGCGGGCTACCGGAGCATTGGCATCCCAGAGTGACAACAGATTATTCTTCGTCACACTGCGGTGCAACTAAGGAACAAGAAGTGAAGCTTAAGTGTTTCTGACATACACAAATAGCACTCCAAAAACGACCGTTTGTTGAACGGCGGCCCTGAAGCCGACATTGGTGCATGTGCTGCGAACTGTCGCTAAGTTTTAGGTTTTTCGATGCGGGCCATGGTGCGCCTTTTCGGCTTGTGCTGCGTGTGGACCGCGTTGGGAAACCTGACTGGGAGGAGGCCGCGGGAGACGTGTGATTTCCTATGGGAAAGCGTAAAACGGTTGCTGTTGTTTCTGGCGGGTCATGACGACCGCCGCATACTCACTGGAAGCATTTCGGACCGGCTCGTGTACCTTCGCGCCGAGCTGGATGATGCCATCGGGCCGTTTTATATGGTTTTCGATGCCATCGGGGTGATCGGTATCGCCCATGAACATAATGCAGTTCACGGCTGGATTGATGGCGGATGACGTACGTCTCATCATGCGGCGGCCTTTCTGGGTGGTGCGCGGGATTGTGGTTTCTGGCCGCGCCGGAAAGTCTCGATGATGCGCATGATCCCGCCGCAGTCCGGGCATGGTTCGCGCAGGGTGAACGGGATGATCTCAGCGGTGTTTTGGTCTTTCAGTTGTGCCGCTTCCGCGCCAAGCAACGTGCGGGCCTTCGCTATATTGGTTTTGCGGGTCGAACTGGCCAGCAGGCCATAGTGGCGGAGGTTCTGTCGCACACATGATCCGCAAACGGCAATTCGGCCCCTCTGGCCAATCCGCATTCCAGCAATTCGCGGCACTTGCTGGATAACTGTGACGGGCAGGCCGTCGCTGTAGCTGGCAGAATTGAAGCTTACCTTTGTCAGTGACAGGATATCTTTGAGCACCGATCGCAGTGGTGGCGTCGGTCCGGTGGACCGTAAGGTCGTGACGAAAAGGGGATTTGGGGTTTCTGGACCCATGTCATGGGGTTTTGTCGCGAATTTTTCTCACTGTCAGGAAGGCCCTATCGCTGGACACGTTTATGCTGCAAGGTCAGCGATGACTTGGAAAACGGATTGACCTTTTGATCCGATCTGACCTTTGCGGATCATATGAGCCACTTCGATGCCCTCCAGCGTTGCGCTGGCAGAATGGAAG
>PIVL01000407.1 GCA_003354145.1 Paracoccaceae bacterium | reverse complement strand
GTTTCGAAGAATTGCAGATGGCACCAAAATCGAGACAAATTGCTGGTTGGACCAATTGTGCTATCATAGGCGTCGTCAACACAAATCGCTCAAACGACTCAGCCGTTTTCGATTGCCGCGCTTGTCTCACTTAATGACAGTCTAGTATCGTTATGAAAAAGACCGAACTTTCACAACCAGACAAAACCAACCTCTCGGCTCGCCCAAAGTCCAGCGGATCAAAGATTGATGCGTTTTTGAAGCAGGTCAAACAACTTGCGCCAATGTCGAATGCAGCACGTGGGCGGATGATTTTTGCTCTTGACGCAACGATGAGTCGACAACCTACGTGGGACATGGCCTGCGCCCTTCAAGGCGAAATGTTCTCGGCTGCTGCAGCCGTGGGCAACCTCTCTGTTCAGCTTGTCTATTTTCGTGGCCATCACGAATCCCGGGCTACTCGCTGGGTCAATAATGCGGAAAGTTTGCGAGTTCTCATGGAAAAAATCGACTGCCGGGCTGGACTTACGCAAATCGCAAGGGTTCTTTCGCATACGAAACGGGAAGCCGAAAAACAACCTTTGGCGGCATTGGTCTATGTGGGTGATTCAATGGAAGAAAACATCGATGAATTGTGCGGACTTGCCGGTGAGCTTGGCCTTCGCGGCGTCAGGACTTTTGTTTTTCACGATGGCCGGGACGCACATGCCGAAGCTGCATTTCGCCAGATCGCACACCTAACCGGTGGTGCCTATTTGCCTTTTGACAAAAACTCGGCCGAGGATTTGAAGGCGCTGCTCGTTGCCGTAGCCACGTATGCCGCAGGCGGGCGAAAGGCACTGGAAGTGGCCGACAACGCTATGGCGAGGCGGTTACTTGCCGACATGCGCTGATGCAACTGATTCTGACGGTCGTCGCAAGTGCTGGTGGTTTTGCCCTTACTCTTTGGATAGTTCGCAGTGTGCTGCGCTCTGTTTTCCACTCAAAGGCCATGAATCCTCTGAGTGTTGTGCTGATCGCCACCGGTATCTGGCTGCTTTTTTTTCGCGTGGTCACGCTTGCAATTCCGCTATTTATCATTGCTGCAATTTTGCTTTCGCCGAAGAATGCAGCAAGGGCCAGGGAATCGACGCCGCGAACATCCCAAGTACGTTCAGCACATCTGGAAATGACCCTCGACCACGAAACCGGAAATATCGACGGGCGGATAATAGCAGGGAAACACCAAGGGCAAATCCTGTCAGACCTGGCGTTGCACGAGTTGCTGCAGTGTTATGCCGAAGTTCAAAATGATGAGGAATCGGCAAAGCTTTTTGAGACCTTTCTTGACAGCGCCCATCCTGATTGGCGCGATCAAATGGGCGAGGGCTTTGCTCGCGACGAGAAGACGCCACCGCTTTCCAGACAGTTGAGCCGAGATGAAGCGTACCAGTTGCTGGGCCTTGAGACGGGATCCAGCGAAGAGGATATTCGAGAGGCATTTCACCGGCTCATCAAGCGGGTTCATCCTGACAGCGGCGGCTCAGCCGCCCTGACGGCCCAGATTACCGAAGCAAGAGACAGGCTCCTTGGCGAACGGCGGTAACTCCGCCGAGCAGCCGATCTCTAGGCGATACACTGACCTGCACTGGACCGAGAGCCCATTTGATCAACCAAGACACAAGATCCGGAAAGTTGCGCACTGCCGTCATTGCCACGGTCGAAATGCTGCGCAGGTCGTGAATGTCAGCAATGCGAAAGCTGCACAGCGGCGTTGGCCTATGGCGTGAACGGCGGGTGTGGGCCGAAAGCGCCAGTTGGGCTGATCCGAGCGAACAGCCGGTTGGTCCGCATAGCTGCCCCTTGAATCTTTGTCCGACCAACTGGGGCGCACCAGAGACATACTGGGAATCTTGTGTCAGGTGCCGAACACTAGTGTATTTGTTGCGAGGTAGAAATCAATGCGTCCCGCTAAACATTAGGTCGAAGTGCTCGGCTCCTCTGGCCGGGTCGAACCGGCCCTCTGCGTCCTGTGCAACCGCCGTTGTGGCCATCGATCCAAAGCTGGCAACTATCCCGGCACGAGCGAACAACCGCACGATCTGTCTGCGTGTGAGTTTCAAATCGCTCTCCCCCCTTATTGCAGGATAATCCCTGTGGAACTGGCCCCAAACGGGCCAATGGTTCCCCGGACGGAATGCGCAGCAATTCAACCTAAACGAAATTGACCTATATCAAAGCGGTTTCACCGGGGTGTTGCTATCATGAACGTTCTGAAACAAGTGAGGAGGAAGAAATGATGAAACATGCATTGTAGCGATTTATCAGCAAAATTCCACGTAATGAAGGAGGAAATAATGTCAAATACATTTAAACCTAATTTGAAAACTTTGTGGAGGAAATTATGAAACTAGTTACAATTATTACCGCAGCCGCATTAGCTTTGGGTTCATCGGGAATGGCATTTGCGGACGCCGGTGGCGTACCAAACGACAACGCATATCCAGACGAAACTCGGGAAAAAGGGCGCAAAGTTATATGCGTGCCTCCAGGGTCGGTTTTCCGCGAAACAGCCAAGGATCCTGGATCAAATAGCGATCCGCTTGGGAGCGGGATGCCCCCTGGTGCGATAGTCGTAAGTCAATGTCAATTAGGGCCACCGGGCTAATCTTTAGCTATTTGTTTGGATAGCGGCTGGCTTCAGTCGGTATCTTGAGTGGCTTGGCGCAGCTCCTGGTTCACCTTCTTGCGGTTGTTTTGCCGCTTCTTAGACGGGATTACCTTGGGACGTGTGTCGACCGCAACCACCATGCTGGCATTGTCAGCACGGTGGCGCAATGACGCCGCGTGTTCGTTTCGGGGTTTAGGAGGCGCCGGATAAGTTCACAAAAGGGAGAACGGCAATTGTAGGTCGCGCGGAAACGTCGGCATCATCCATATTCAGCGACACGACATTCAACCGATACCCATTTTTTGGGAACGTCTCGACGATCCTATGACCTGCTTCGCCAAGCGCGCGACGAATGTCGGCAATGCACTGCACCAGACTGTCATCTGTAGCGAACTTCCCGCGCCAGACCTGCCCGATCAGTTTGTCCTTTTCCCAAAACTTCATTTGCGCTGTTGCCCAGGGCCGCCGGAACCTCACTTGACTGCACACGCAGCGGAATCAGCGCTCCAGTCGCATTTCGTAGCTCCTTTCGGCTCAGGTCGAAATTGCAGGCTCCCAAGCGCAAAACAACGTCTGATTTCGTTTCTTTTTCACCTGGATTTCGGGACATGTCCTATGGTCCTACGGTAATTGTGCCCGTGAGGAGTTGGGTCAAACGGGAATTTATCAGTCCTTCGCTCAGCTATCGCGGTCATTGCCCAGTGTATCATCCGACATTCCCCAAGTAGAACGTCCTCCCGCTCACATAGCCACTGTTCTGCGCTCAGATCAAGCCTCTTGGACCCGTGGTGCCGTTGTTCGGGCATCTGACGCGCGAACTGAGCACG
>PIVL01000867.1 GCA_003354145.1 Paracoccaceae bacterium | reverse complement strand
AATCTATTTAAGGACCTCAGATGGTTAAGAAAGTAACGAAGGCGATATTTCCAGTTGCTGGAATGGGGACACGTTTTCTGCCGGCAACGAAATCGGTGCCAAAAGAGATCATGACATTGGTGGATCGCCCGCTTGTGCAATACGCGATTGATGAGGCGCGGGCCGCCGGGATCAAGGAATTCATCTTTGTGACATCGCGGGGCAAAGGCGCTCTGGAAGACTATTTTGACCACAACCCATTTCTTGAGCAGGAATTGCGCAAGAAGGGCAAAACCGAGCTGCTTGAGACCCTGAAGCAAACCAACATGGAAAGCGGGGCGATTGCCTATATCCGCCAGCACCGCGCACTTGGTCTTGGTCATGCGGTGTGGTGTGCGCGGCGTCTGATCGGCAATGAACCGTTTGCGGTGATCCTGCCGGATGATGTGATCGCAGCCGAGACACCGTGTTTGCAACAGATGATCGAAGCCTACGAGGAAACCGGCGGCAATATGGTCGCTGCAATGGAAGTCCCGCCCGAGCAGGCCTCGTCTTATGGGGTTCTTGATGTGGCCGAAGATTTGGGCTCGGTTGTGTCTGTCAAAGGTATGGTCGAAAAACCACAAGCAGGGACTGCGCCGTCGAATCTGGCGGTGATCGGACGTTATATTCTGAGCCCGTCGGTTCTGCGTCACCTGAATCAGATCAAATCGGGCGCCGGCGGCGAGATCCAGTTGACGGATGCGATTGCGCGCGATGTCGAGACAGAGAACCCGGTTTATGGCTATCGGTTCCGTGGTCAGCGATTTGATTGCGGCTCCAAAGCGGGATTTTTGCAGGCGACAGTTGCGTTTGCACTGGC
>PIVL01000866.1 GCA_003354145.1 Paracoccaceae bacterium | reverse complement strand
TTCCGCCATGCCAGCAGGCCAGTTGCGCCAGCTTCGTCGGTATTGTCCGGGTTAAACGCGAAGGTACCAGCGTTGGTGTTAGGATCGGGATAGTCCGGCCCCCAAGCGCCAACATAGATGTCATGCTCGCGTGCACGGTACACACCAA
Source organism: Paracoccaceae bacterium (assembly GCA_003354145.1). Taxonomy (GTDB): domain Bacteria; phylum Pseudomonadota; class Alphaproteobacteria; order Rhodobacterales; family Rhodobacteraceae; genus NORP181. Next base: position 694 of record PIVL01000866.1, on the reverse strand, counting down.
GGATCTGTTTGCCGGTTCCGACGGTGATCTCGGCAGTGATCCCTGCCTTGGCAAAAGTGTTCTGCAGTGACGTTGCAATCTCGATACGCTCTTGTGCTTCGCGTACAAAGAGACCAACCGAGAACCCATCTGCAAAGCCAGCTTCGGCCAGCAATGCTTTGGCTTTTTCAACGTTCAGAGAATACGGCGTGTCGGCGATCTCACCCAGATAGGTGCGTGGCAGAAACGCCTGATGCACCGTATACTGACCTTTGAGAAAGCTGTTGGCCATGCCATCATAATCGATCAGATATTTGATCGCTTGGGCGACTTTCGGATTGGACAGCGCTTCGTGCTTTTGGTTCAGCGAAATATACATCAGCCGACCACGAAGTTCTGATTCAATCGAAACACCTTCGACAGAACCGGCACCGGCAACATCCTCGGGGTTCAGGTTACGAGCAACATCAATATCGCCGCGCTCAAGCAACAGACGCTGTGTGGCACTTTCCTGAATGTGTCGCACAACAACGCGCTTCATCGCTGGAGCACCAGCGTAATAGTCTTCGTTTGCGACCAGCGTCAGGCTTTCATTTGGTTTCCAGCTGCTTAGCGTGTAAGGACCGGAACCTGCGGTGTTCGTACGCAGCCATTCGTTGCCAAGATCGCCGTCGATCTCATTTGCCATTGCCGTTTTCATGTCGACAATGCCGCC
>PIVL01000865.1 GCA_003354145.1 Paracoccaceae bacterium | reverse complement strand
GAGGGATTAGATGAGCTCAAATATTCATCTCGCCGGTTGGGCGCACAGTAAATTCGGGCGTCTTGACGGCCACAATCTTGAAGACCTGATTAGCGAGGTTGCGGGACCAGCGATTGCAGACGCAGGTCTGCAGCCCGAGGACATCGACGAGATTGTTCTGAGCAATTATAACCACGGTATGGACCCGCAGGGATTTCCTGCCTCTTTGCCGGTTTCATCAGTACCGAAGCTGCGGTTCAAACCCTCAACCCATGTTGAAAATGCTTGCGCCAGCGGTTCTGCCGCCGTGCACATGGGCGCGCGGGCCATTCAGTCGGGCGACGCCCGCGCTGTGCTGGTTATCGGTGTCGAGAAAATGACCGATGCCTCCAATAACGCGGTGCGCAACGCGCTGATTGCCGCCAGCCACATACTAACCGAAGGCGGTGAAAACGACAGTTTCGCCGGGCACTTCGGGAAAATTGCGCAAGCCTACTTTGCCAAGTTTGGCGATCAGACAGAGGCCCTGGCTCAAATAGCCACTAAGAACCACGCCAATGGCGCGCATAACCCGCTGGCCCATATGCAGCGCGATCTTGGGTTTGAGTTCTGTTTTAACACCTCTGAAAAAAACCCACTGGTGGCGCCGCCGCTGAAACGTACTGATTGCTCGATGGTGTCGGATGGCGCAGCCGCACTGGTGCTGACCGATGGCACTTTGACCAGCTCCCCGCACCCTGAGATACGGTTGCGCGCCCGTGCGCATGTCAACGATGCGCTGCCAATGGCTGGGCGCGACATGACCCGGCCGGAAGGCTGCGCCATAGCTTGGGCACAGGTGTTAGAACGTGGGGGGCTGTCGCT
>PIVL01000864.1 GCA_003354145.1 Paracoccaceae bacterium | reverse complement strand
TGGGGATGTTCGCCGCGGCGCCCGCGTCCTCTGCAATGATAGGCTATTTTGGCTGGCAGCAGACGATTATTCTGATTAGCCTCAGCTTTCTGGCGATCCTGCCATTCCTGATTTTTGTAGCTCGGGTATCAACGCCGACCGCGTCGTCACAAACTGCGAGCGCGTTTGCTGTGGCGATCAAAACTGCGTTCGTCGACCGCAGCTATCTCTGTTTGTTTTTCGGGTTCTTCGTCTGCGGATTTCACGTCGCATTCATCGGTACCCATTTGCCAGCTTATGTCTCAGATATTGGTTTCACCGCACTTGTGGGCGGATGGTCCCTGGCGCTTATTGGATTGTTCAATGTCGGCGGTTCGTTGCTGGCGGGGTGGTCCGGTCAGAGGTATTCCAAAAAGAACTTGCTTGCGGGGATTTACTTGTCCCGCGCTGTTGTCATTGGCGTGTTCATTCTGTCGCCAGCCTCGCCAACCAGTATCTACGTGTTTTCAGCCGCTATGGGGCTTTTGTGGCTGTCGACTGTTCCCCTTACGATGGGGTTGGTCGCGCAGACGCAAGGTCTTACCTATCTGTCGACATTGGCTGGGCTGGTGTTCCTGAGCCATCAGGTTGGCAGCTTTGCCGGTGCATGGTTGGGCGGGCGAATATTCGATATCTATAACGACTATACGCCAATGTGGTGGGCCGCCATTGTGTTCGGTATCCTTGCAGCTCTCTTGCACATGCCGATTCAGGAGAACCGAGTAAGCGAATTGGCCTAGATTCCACTCCGACTATCTTGCGCAGAAAGCTTAGCTTGGGTTGAGGGGCGCAAGCACGGTTCTTGTGAGGTGGGTGCATCAGCTTG
>PIVL01000863.1 GCA_003354145.1 Paracoccaceae bacterium | reverse complement strand
AACAACAAAAATAGAGTATAACACCAAAGACTAAACATTTACTGTAGAGCGACCAAAGGGTGTGCGCTCAAAACTAGTGATGGTGAACCACTTGGTGCGTTACTTGTGGTAGTGAAGAAGCAGCGCTCGGATTCGTAGACGGAGCCACTGATGGACCAATGCTAGGCGCATTGCTTGGCTGGATGCTCGGTGCTGCAGTGGGGGTAACGAAGGTGCGAGCTAGGAGCCTTGCTTGGCGCATCAGTCGGCGAAGGAGGTGTTGACTTTCTTAGTCACTTCATTCCCGCGTGGAGAACTTCGGCACCACCATCACACCACCTCGATCTCCTCAATCAACCACCAGTTGTTGTGTGGGCAGTGTCCACCCACAGGACAGCGCTTGCACCACGGCAGCGGCATCTCGCACAGCTTGAAGCAGGTGCGACCGCCCACCAGGAAATGCGACGACAACGAGTACAGCACCTCGCAGTGGTCACGCGCACGGAGCCCCTCGATCTGGAAACAGTAGCCAGAGGGCGGTAATTCGATAACAGTTGCAACTGCCCACCAGGCGTTGCTTGCTGATGCCGTAGTAGCTCTGCGTGCGCCTCCACTTGACCGGCAGCTTCGGGCAGCGCCGCTTGATTGAGTACACCTTCTCACGTGATTCCTTCACTACTTTCTTGTACATTACACTCAAGAAGTTGCAACAGAGCCACTGCCACATGCGCGAGCTCTGAGTGTGACCCAAGTTGAAGTTGCTAATCCTCATCCTCATCTTGCGCTTACTCGACCGATAGACTCTTACATTTCCTTATAACGGTCTAGATGCAGGTTCAGGTGTCATGGCAGTGGCAGTGGCAGTG
>PIVL01000862.1 GCA_003354145.1 Paracoccaceae bacterium | reverse complement strand
CCTCCGACTGGCCTCGGCGAGCTGCCACGAGAAAAGAAGGGCGGCGCTTTCTCATTTGTCTCTCTCGGGGCCGCGACAGAGAAGGGCAGTGCTGCGCAGGGAAGTATGTACATGGAAAAAAACAAACAAAAAACAAACATGCCGCGGGAAGAATATGTACAAGGCTTCGCCGGCCTCTCAAAGGTCCGTCTCCGCGACGTCCTGGTCCTCCGGCGCGACCCGGGCGGCTTGGCCGCTGCTCGCCACGCCGGCAGCGGAGCCGCTGCTGCTGGCGCCTCCTGACGATGCGGCGTCCGACGCCAGCTCCGCGGAGGCCTCCTTGCGGTTCTCCTGCTTCGCGCGCTGCTCCTTCCGCATCATCATCACGGCGACGAGGTCCGAGTCCGTGAGCTGCCGAGCTCGGCTGCGGAGCCGCGCCTTCTTGCGCTGGGCGTTGCGGAGCTCCTTCGCGAGCGCGCGCTTCTTGCTCGCCAGGGCCAGCTGCTCGTCGCGGAGGCTGCCGATGTGGGCCGCCAGAGGGTCGTCGGGCAGCAGATCGGCCATCTGCTTGGCGCACGCGGCAGGCGAGAGGCTCTGCCCGTCGCTCTTCTCGGCGCGCTTTGGCGCCGTGCCGCTCACGGGCCCCGGGAGCTCGTGGCTCCCTCCGGCCGCCGATCCCGCCGCGGCGGCATCAGGCGCTGGGCTCGGGGAGCGAGGGAGGCTGGCGGCGGCGGCAGCAGCGGCGGCGGACATGGCGGCGGCGGCAGTGGGGGGGAGGTGCTGCGAGGTCGTCTCGGGCACTGCGCATGCGGTGTGGTGCCGGCTCTTCGAGGGCAAGAGAGGACGAGCTGCGCAGGCGGCCACGCC
>PIVL01000861.1 GCA_003354145.1 Paracoccaceae bacterium | reverse complement strand
TACGGCGGGTTCTCTCCTGCTCTTGATGTGCCTTCTTCTCGGCTTCCGCGGCGCGGGCGGCAGCGCGCCTCTCTCTGGAGCTCACACTCTCTCTTCCGGTCGGCGTCCTTCTCGTCCTGCAATCTTGCCACTCGCTTGGCGCGCTATTCCTTCGCCTCCTCCTTCGCCTCCTGGGACATTTGTTTGCCCCTTGGGATTCGCATGGTTCTCATCACCACATTGCTCAATTGGGGGCGGTGTCATCGTTAAAGGAACGAGTGGCAAGAAGAAAGTTTCAAACCGTCTCGCGCGAAGTGAGCGCAAGTCTCCATAGCACACGCGGCGAGTCTCCATTGTGATCAAACTCGAGGGCGAATCCTTGAGAGACGTTCTCCATAGCACACGCGGCGAGTCTCCATTGTGATCAAACTCGAGGGCGAATCCTTGAGAGACGGGTTTATCAGTTTCACGAACGAGCAACATCAATCATCGCTCATCAAATCATCATACCTTGCGCGTCGTCTCTCGTTCGCAGCAACGTTGTCATCTCGTTGAACCCTATCCAGTCTCCAAGTCAACTCATCGTCGGAGCGCCCTTTGTTGCGGAGAACTCACGTCGGACCGAATCATCGGTGGAGACGACTCTCCTCTCTTCATCAAGAGGCAACGTTCATCTCATCAAATCATCATACCTCGCGCGTCGTCTATCGTTCGCAACAACGTTGTCATCTCGTTGAACCCTATCCAGTCTCCAAGTCAATTCATCGTCGGTGCGCCCTTTGTTGCGGAGAACTCACATCGTTGGACTGAGTAATCGGTGGAGACGACTACTCTCCTCTCTTCGTCAAGGCAACGCTCATCTGGTGG
>PIVL01000088.1 GCA_003354145.1 Paracoccaceae bacterium | reverse complement strand
ACAAGGTTTTTAGGAACCGTCGCATTGATTGTCGGATTGGGATTGGCTACGGCGCGTGCCGAAGCCGAAAACCTGGCGGATGCCCTTGTGGGCGCATATAACACCAGCGGGCTTCTTGAGCAAAACCGGGCATTGCTTCGGGTGACCGATGAAAGTGTCGCCTTCGCGTTATCTGCGTTGCGGCCGATTGTTGCCTGGACTGCTCAGGTGTCGCGCACGTTTAGCGACGTCGAATTTAGCTCGGTCAGGACATCAACTCAGGAGTCGAGATATGGGGCAGGGCTTACTGCGCAAATATTGCTTTATGATGGCGGTGCTGCTGCTGTCGGCATTTCTGGCGCTAAGGAATCTGTTCTGGCGGCCCGGCAGGGCCTGCTGTCCGTAGAGCAAGCCATTTTGTTTCGTGCCGTATCGGCCTATCTGGCTGTGAATGGGCAAACCCAAAATGTTGCATTGCGTGAAAATAACGTCCGGGTTTTGGGCGAAGAGCTAAAGGCTTCAAAAGACCGGTTTGAAGTAGGAGAAGTGACCCGAACGGACGTGGCGTTGTCCGAGGCCAGTGTTGCGCAGGCTAGATCCGAACTTGCCATTGCGAGAGGGGCTTTGACCAATTCCAAAGCAGAATACCTTGCGGCTGTTGGGCATTCGCCCGGACAACTAGCTGCAGAGCCACCGCTGCCAGCACAACCGGCTTCGGTTTCTGCGGCTCAGACGCTGGCTGTTCAGAACCATCCCGATATGCTTTCAGCGCAACATCAGGTTGTTGTGGCAGAAATGTTCATTACGCAACTACAGCGAGAATTACGGCCATCAATTTCCCTTAATGCAAATATCGGAGTGATCGAAAATTTCGGAATTTCAGATTACCAGAACAACGCATCTGTTGGGTTGAATTTGGGGCAGACGATTTATCAGGGTGGCGCTCTGTCTGCTCAAATTCGCGGGGCTATTGCCCAGCGTGATGCTGCAAGGGGTAACCTGTTGGATGTGCAGCGTAATGTGATTCAAGACGCCACCAATGCTTATGTGCGGGTTGAGGTGGCAGTGGCCAGTTTGGTCGCCACAGAGGAACGCATTCGCGCCTCAGAAGTCGCCTTTAACGGTGTCCGCGAAGAGGCAACACTTGGCGCCCGGACCACTTTGGATGTATTGACTGCAGAGCAGGATTTGCTTGATGCCAATACCGCTAAAATCAGCGCCGAGGTTGAACGCTCGGCGGCGGCTTATCAACTGTTGGCGGCGCAGGGGTTGCTAACCGCTGAGCGGTTGGGCTTAGCGGTGCAGATTTATGATCCAACAATCTATTATAATCTGGCCAAAAACGCTCCAGTCCCTATGAGCAAACAGGGCAAAGATCTGAATCGTGTTATAGAAGCATTGGGCAAACAGTGACAATTCTCACTATCGGTTGTGAGAATCTCAAACGCACAGTACACTTATGTTTGAGGCGAGAGTGGTAAAATCAAATGTCTGACCCCGTATCGAACATTGAGATCGAAGATGTCCTGTCATCGATCCGTCGACTGGTTTCTGAAGAAACCGGATCGCAGCCGCGTCCGGAACCCGTGCGCCAGCCACCAGAAGAAAACCGATTGGTACTGACCCCGTCGCTGCGTGTCCTGGATGACTCCGCCGAAACATTGACTTCAATCGATGAAGCCGAAGATCTCCACCAAACTGATGACGGAACACCATGGAACGATCCCGACGCTACGCTTTATAAGGCCGCGCAGATCGAGCCAGACGCTGTTTCAGAGTCCGAAAATGGAGACAATGCTGTTTCAGAGCCCGAAACTGGAGACAATGCGGGTGACGATCCATTTTTTATGGCTGAATACGCCGACGAAGATACTCCGGTTGCGCCTGTCAGTGATACCGACAACCAAGGCCGTGCGACGCTGTCTGATGTCTTTGTTATGGTCAATGAGGCGCACCAGATAGACGGCGATTCTATGCCAGAAGATGAGTCGGATTGGAGCGGCGATGATGCCTCGGATCTGGAAAACGAATTGCAGGATGATGATCCGCAATTGCCAGGCGAACCGGACGATCACGAAAATGTATCATCAGAAAACCTTGATCTGGACGATCTGACGCCACTTAGTGACAAGATAGCAGCCCTTGAAACCGCCATCGGCGAGACGCAGGATCAGTGGGAACCCGATGGTGCGGCGGGCGACGATTATGCCGGGACGCCCGTGCGAACTCTGCAGTGGCAAGATCACGAAGTTGAAGACCCAGTTTCTGTTGGTGCAGGAGAATTTGGCGGGGAGACCACACAGGAAATTCCACATGCCGCAGAAATTGACGGGGATACCACACAGGAAATTCCACATTCCGCAGAAATTGACGGGGATACCGCACAGGAAATTCCACATGCCGCTGAGCAAGGTTTTGACACGGATGGCGAAGACGCCACTGAGCTGGATTTTCTTGTTGGTGACGACAGTATTATGGACGAGGAAAGCCTGCGGGAACTGGTTGCCGATATTGTGCGTGAAGAATTGCAAGGTGCGTTGGGCGAACGCATCACTCGAAATGTTCGCAAGTTGGTGCGCCGTGAAATTCACCGGGCTTTGACGACGCAGCAGCTGGACTAGAGACAGCTCTTAAGATTACCCCAAAAACTCAAAAATCGCACCTGACTAGGTGCGATTTTTGTTATTACTTGGCAAACTTTCAGGCCGCTTCGGCCTGCTCTGCAGCATTGCGTCGTTCGCTTTCTTCGCGCGAAAGGGCGACCGAAGTACGAACACCACGGCCAACAAATTCCATCAGGCCTGTTACAACACGTTCATTCGGGTCGATTCCGGCGCATGACAATACCTCGCGGCCATCGCGTGAACGCGCCCAACGGGCGATCTGTTCCGGACCATTGCCATACTTTTTATCGTCAGCGATAGCATCATCCAGTGCAGCCAGTACAACGGCTGCAAAAAGTTTACGTGCACGATTACCTTGTTCGTTATTAAAGGCAGTGCCGTCAACGAAATCTTTCATCTCGTCATCCTTATTATTCTTGCTCTTGCAATTTTCGGCGTGGCGTTTGTTATGGCCTATCTTGAATGATTCTGGTACCCTATTTCTGCATACCTGTTATGCGGTGGTCGCATAGCTTTCTGCGGGTGCAGCACGAGATATCGTTGTCTTGCCAGCCTTGGTCCCCGCATATATAGGTGCGTTGAAACGTTCATCAACCTTGGACACAGGTTTTCTTCATGCCAAAAATTAACGGAAACGAAATTCGACCGGGATATGTTCTGGAACACAATGCTGGTCTTTGGGCCGCTGTTAAGGTCGATCATGTCAAACCCGGTAAGGGTGGTGCATTTGCCCAGGTTGAGCTGCGCAATTTGCGCAATGGCTCAAAACTGAACGAACGGTTCCGCAGTGCGGACAAAGTCGAACGGGTTCGCCTTGAGCAGAAAGATCAGCAATTCCTGTATGAAAACGATGGGATGCTGGTGTTTATGGACATAGAAACCTATGAACAGGTCGAGATCTCTGCTGAAATCCTAGGCGAGCGTCGTCCGTTCCTGCAGGACGGCATGACCGTCGTGGTTGAATTTCACGAAGCCGAAGCGCTAAGCGCCAAGTTGCCGCAGAAAGTCGTGTGCAAAGTGGTTGAGACTGAACCCGTGGTCAAAGGTCAGACGGCAGCGAATTCGTTCAAGCCTGCTGTACTTGACAACGGTGTCAAAGTGATGGTGCCACCATTTGTCGGACAAGACGAAGACATCGTCGTGAACACTGAATCTATGGAATACTCGGAACGCGCGTGACGTGACGTCGTTACGGGGTATTCTCGGGATTATGCCGAAGTCCGCGCAGTAATTCGAATTTGACGCGGGTCGCGCTTACCTGGCGATAAAAGGCGATCAAAAACGCCGTTGGCCCCTGCAATCGTCCCAATCCGATTGTTGCAGCGACGACGGTACCGACATCTGTACGCCCTTCAATTACGATGAACCCACCAAGCAGCAAAACGGCAACTGTGCCTGCTCCGTTGACTGCACTGAGCAAAAACTTGGTCGACAGCTTCCAGATAAAAATGCGCCGACGGGTTTCATAGATCGCATCGAATTCATCAAGTACCTCTTGAACAATGCCGTCGGCTTGGGTGGTAGTGATCAGATCGGTCGAATGGCGCAGAATCCGCACACGGTCGGCAACCAGCCTGTTCACAGGTCTTTGCGTGAACAGCACCAGAATGATCTGTGGGATGATCATCGTTAGAGCAATGGCTCCAAGGACAGGTTGGGTCGAAGCAATATAGCCGATCACGCTAATCAGCGTGCCGACCTGAACCACTGGTTCAGAAAACGCACTGCCGCTAAATTTGCCAAGTTCTTCGCTTTCGGCGGAAATGACGGTCGCCAGAGTGCCGGTGGGAATGCCGTCAAACCCGTCTGATTTATCTTGCTTTGAACCGGAATATATTCTGTTTCTGAGCAGGCGAATAATGTCCTCTCCGAGAATGCTGACGCGATATCCCAACACCCATTTCAGGGCCAGACTTAGCAAAATCACCAACATCATACCTGTACAAAGACGGATCAGGATGTCTGTTTTAAGATCGCCGGATGTCAGGGCGTTGATAATATCTTTTTGAAAGCTTAGAGGCACAGCGGCAAGGCCAGCAATGGCAATAGACAGCACGATCAGTACGATTTGCCGCCGTCCGCTGACCCGCCATATAGCGGCATAAAGTGAAAACATACTGCGCCCCGGTAAAGATGAATTGGTTGCTCAGGATCGTGGCTTGTGCAGCCCGATTGCTCAACCCCTGTTGAACACGTTAGAAATTAACGTGGCAGAATTGCGGTTCGGTTTGCTTAGCTCAGCCGAACACTGACGCCATTCGCAACCATATTGGCCCCGGCACGGTCAATCCGCAGATAGGCAATGGCCTTCCCACCTGACTGAGTGAATAGGGTGCCAACGGGCTTTCCATCGGCGGTAATTTCGCTGCCAACGGGTACGGATCCGTCAACCGAGACGATGCGCAAGCCTTTGCGCAATGTGGTCTTGTGCTTCATTCGTGCGGTAACTTCTTGTCCGACATAACAGCCTTTACGGAAATCAACGCCGTGCAGTGTCTCAAAACCGGCCTCAAGTATAAAACTGTCGCCCGTCAGTTCGATCCCGGTTTCCGGGATACAATTGGCCACGCGAATGGCGTCCCAATCGGTTCCGTCATCGGATTCCGGTGCTGCACTGTAGGCGCGCCATCCCAGATCCGGGTGTCGAGGGTCGCTCAAAGCGTTGTGCGGCCTGTCGCTCGTACCGCGTTGCAGATTAAAGCCTGAGTCCGCGATCTCAACGTCCGCGCGTAATTTGTACATGGTCAGACGCTTGAACAACATGTCGGCCAGTGTTTCGTCGACATCCAGCAAAATGCCGCCATCTTCATCGCGTGTCAAAAAGAAATCAGCGATGTATTTTCCTTGTGGCGTCAGCAGAGCGGCATAGACGAGTCCCTGTTCCAGTTCAGCGACATCATTGGTCACAAGGCCCTGCAAGAACGAAATTACGTCCGTTCCAGTCAGCCGAAAGATACGGCGAGCGGTCATGTCGTGGCTCCTTGCGTTTGGAAGAACGTCCTATAGGTATACGCAAGGTGAACACCAGAGGAACCCCCAAAATGCCGGCCGAAATCAGTGTCATTATTCCTACGCTGAATGCGGATCGAACGTTGCCCGCCTGTCTGGGACCGCTGTTCGAAGGCCTTGGGGCCGGGTTGATACGCGAACTGATAATTACGGATGGTGGCTCAACGGACGCAACATTGACCATCGCTGACGCTGCCGGAGCGACAATTGTCGAGGGCCCGGCCTCTCGAGGTGGCCAGTTGCGGCGTGGCGTTGCGGCCGCAAAAGGCAATTGGGTGTTGGTGTTGCACGCAGATACTGTGCTTGGGGCAGGGTGGACGCAGGTTGTTCAGGCGCATCTGGATACGGGTGACGGATCAGCTGCGTGGTTCCAACTGGCCTTTCGTGCCAGCGGATTACGCGCGCGTTGGGTGGCCAGTTGGGCAAACCTGCGATCATCGTTGTTTGGTTTGCCTTATGGCGATCAGGGATTGCTGGTGTCAGTTCGGATGTATCAGCAGGCCGGGGGCTATCCGGATCAGCCATTGATGGAGGATGTGGCCCTTGCCCGCGCTCTCAGGGGGCAGCTGACTGGCTTGCCCGTGACCGCCGTGACTGGGGCCGAGCGATACCAGCGCAAGGGCTGGATGCGGTGCGGAGCGCAGAACATGTGGACACTGGCGCGTTATTTTTGCGGGGTCGATCCTGAAAAGCTGGCAGCGTCATATCAGCGGCGCTAAGACCGGACTTTAGCCGAATAACCGCGATCCAATCCGACGCAACCAAGACGTCTGGGTCGCCTGGATATCCGGCTGTGCATGTGGCATAAGAGCGGCCGTACCTTCAGGGTCGATCACCGTTTTACCGTCCTGAAACTGCAACCGGTAAAGATCGGCATAAATGCCGCCACGGGCCAGCAATTCTTTGTGGCTTCCCTCATCAACGACCTGCCCACGGTCCATCACCACAATCTTATCGGCATTGCGGATGGTGGACAACCGATGCGCAATGACCAGCGTTGTACGCCCACCCGACAGTCGGTCCAAAGCGCCCTGAACTACTTTCTCTGATTGCGCATCAAGCGCGCTTGTCGCTTCGTCCAGCAACAGGATGGGAGAATCCCGCAGCAGAGCCCGGGCAATCACCACACGCTGGCGCTGCCCTCCGGACAGGGCCGATCCGCGCGGTCCAACCAAGGTGTTCAGCCCGTCGGGCAACATTTCCAGAAAGTCAGATACGTGGGCCGCGTCCAGCACCTCTTTCAATCTCTCCTCAGATACGTTTTTGCGGCCTAGCAATATGTTTTCGATCAGGGTCTCATCGAACAAAAGAGATTCCTGGCTAACAACGGAATAAAGATCACGTAGCTTTTTCAGTGCCATATCCTGTACAGCGACCCGCCCCACTTTGACGCTGCCTGATTGCGGATCAACAAGCCGGGTCAGCAGATTGAATATCGTTGATTTGCCGGCACCAGACGCACCAACAAGAGCCGTGGTTTTGCCTGACTCAGCGCGCAGGTTTAACCCCCGCAGCACGGTTGCGTCGCCATAACTAAGCGTGACATCGCTCAGGGCCACATCCGGCAGGCCAGACGGAGCAGCAACAGGTTTGTCTGGTGATAGCAGCAGGATCGGCGCATCCAGAAGCTCTTTGAGCCGTTCCAATGCCGCAGCCGCCACCTGCCATGTGCCGCTGATTGAGGCGAGACGGCGCAGCGGGTCAAAGGCGAGCCCGATGGCAGTGAAAAAACTCATGAACTGGCCGACGGTTTTTTCACCGGAAATGATTTCCGCCCCGCCGTAAAGCAACACACCCATAAAACCGATTCCGGCCATGACATCAATCATGCCGGTTATGGCGGCTGTCCCAAAGGCAGCACGCACTTGAGAATGGACAAACGTATCAGTCGACGCTCCAAAGCGGTCTGTTTGATAGCGCTCAAGATTGTTCAGCTTGATCGGTATGATGCCGTGAAACACTTCGTCCAGGCGGGTGGCCAAACCTGCGCCCAGATCGCGCGCAGCCGATGCTTTGCGGCGAACATAACGCTGCGCCATGCCAACAGGTAGCAGGATCAGCGGTGCTCCGATAAGCATCATCGCGGTCCAGCGCCAATCGACATTAATGGCGATTGCCATCAGAAAAATAAGCGAAAACGCATCGCGCCCGGCGCCGGTGACAATGGCACGCCAGACATTGTTGACTGCGTTCACATCCAATTGCACACGCTGGATCAGAAAACCGGGTGGGTGGGTTTGGTGGAACGAGATATCTTGCCGGATCAAGCGTTTTAGCAGGTCCAGGCGCAAATGCGCGGCTGTCAATTGTGCAATCTGGGTCATCGCGACCTTTTGCACGACACCTGCACCGCCACGAATCGAAAAAATGAACATAAATGCAACGCTGATCCAGACGAGTGTCTGGGTCTGACCTTTAACAAGCACATCGTCAAACATGGGTTGCATCATATAACTGACGGCGCCGACCATGGCGCCTTCGATAAACATGAACACCATGGCAAGACCCAGCAAAGGCATATGGCGACGCAAATACCCTTTCCACAGCCATCCAAGCAGTTCGCGCGCGGATTTGGGTTTTGTGCTCATGTTTTGGGTGTCCAACGGTGGTTCTGGATAAAAAGTGTTCCCGCCATCTAATCGGCAATAACCTTTGGTGCAAGCAAAGCCGCGAAATTGATACTTCGCCTCACGAGCTGAAGGACGAAGCCAGAGCGAAATTCAAGCTAATTTCAGCTCACTGAAACAGGCGATTGACGCCGCTTGCGCCACGGCTAGTGTAGGCGCGAAATTGACTAGGTGGAATCATGACTGAAGACGTTAATCTGGCACAGGGACGCGAATATCTGGCAATACCGGGACCATCGGTGATACCGGATGCAGTGTTGCGCGCGATGCATCGCGCATCTCCTAATATTTATGCTGGCAAATTGGTCGACATGACCCACAGCATCATTCCGGATCTGGCCCGCGTGGCGCGAACCAGACACAATGCGACAATCTATATTGGCAATGGCCACGCCGCTTGGGAGGCCGCTTTGGCTAACACAATTGCCCCCGGCGACACCGTGCTTGTGCCAGCCACGGGAATTTTCGGCATTGGTTGGGCTGATATGGTCGATGGTTTGGGTGGTAATGCGGACATCATCGATTTTGGTAAATCCAGCCCGATGGATATGGATCGTATTGCCGAGGCACTTACCGCCGATAAGTCTCATCGGATCAAGGCAGTTCTTGCTGTTCATGTTGATACGTCCAGTTCAGTGCGCAATGATATTGCTGCCCTGCGCCGCGTCATGGACGAGGCCGGACATCCGGCTTTGTTGATGGCGGATTGCATTGCGTCGCTGGGTTGTGATGAATTTGAAATGGATGCCTGGGGTGTAGATGTCACGGTCGGCGCCTGTCAAAAGGGGCTCATGGTACCACCGGGAGTGAGCTTTGTGTTCTTCAACGACAAAGCGGCCCAGGTACGCGCCGCGATGCCCCGTGTTAGCCGGTATTGGGATTGGGAGCCGCGTGTGAATCCCGAGTATTTCCCACAGCATTTCTGTGGCACGCCGCCAACGCATCATCTTTATGGATTACGAACGGCACTGGATATGATCTTTGATGAAGGGTTGGAACAGGTCTGGGCACGTCATCGACGTCTTGCTCAGGCAATCTGGGCAGCCTGCGATGTTTGGGCTGAAGGTGGTCCATTGCGTCTGAACGTAGCAGATCCGGAAAATCGGTCGCATGCGGTGACCGCGCTCCAGATCGGAGCGCCAAATGGCACGGCGTTGCAGGATTGGGTCGCGGGTAATCTGGGCCTGACATTGGGTATTGGTCTGGGTATGGCCCCACGCGGTGACCCGGCAGGGGATGGATTTTTCCGGCTTGGTCATATGGGGCATGTAAACGGGCAAATGATCATGGCCGTTTTGGGCGGAGTTCAGGCGGGTATGATTGCTCAGGGCGTTCCACATGGACGCGGTGCGCTGGATGCGGCGGCAGCTGTCATTGCCGGAAAGTGATTTAGTCTGAGAGGCGTGGGTTGTCGCCCACGCTCTTTTAACCAGATCGCGCCTGTGCCAGTGCTTTGGGCAGCACCTCTGCCAATAGGTCAAGATCGGCCTCGGTCCCGCAGCTGACCCGGATGCAACGGTTCTGAGGGACAGAAAACGGCATACGTACAAAGATCCCTAGGGCGATTAATCCGTCCAAAACCGCCTTGGCAAACGCTGCGTCCTGTCCGCAATCAATGGCAACGAAATTGGTCGCCGATGCCAACGGGGTCAGCCCATTGTCCCGCGCGATCTGTGCAATCCGATTGCGCGCGCCTTCAATCTTGCCTTGCACCAATGGTAGCCAGCTTTCATCCTGCAATGCCGCCAACGCACCTGCCTGTGCCGCGCGGTTCATCCCAAAATGATTGCGCACTTTGTTAAAGGCCGTGATCAGCCCCGGCGCCGCGATCCCATAACCAACCCGTGCACCTGCCATTCCGTGAACTTTTGAGAATGTTCGCATCCGGATTACCCGTGGATCATCGGCATCCACCGGCGCAGCCGTCCCCTCTGGGGCACATTCAACATAGGCTTCGTCAAGGATCAGCAGACAACCATCCGGCAATCCATCCATAGCTTCCACAATATCCGCACCGGAATGCCAACTGCCCATCGGATTGTCAGGATTGGCCATATAGACCAGCTTGGCCCCAACTTCGGTGGCCTTGGCAAACAGCGAAGCAGGGTCTTCATGGTCATCCACATAAGGAACCTTGTGCAAATCACCACCAAACCCGGCCACATGATAGTTAAACGTCGGATAGGCCCCGTCCGAGGTCACAACTGCATCACCCTGAGAAACCAGAAGGCGAACCAGATAGCCAAGCAGCCCATCGATACCTTCGCCGACAACGATATTGTCTGGCGTAACCCCGTGATGCCGGGCCAATGCCGCGCGCAGATCGTGGTTTTCGGGGTCGCCATACATCCAGCTGTCGTGAGCAGCTTCCTGCATTGCGGCGATGGCACGCGGCGAGGGTCCGAATACGCTTTCATTTGCACCTAGTCGTGCGTCAAACGGCGCACCGCGCTGGCGTTCTTGGGTCTCTGGGCCAACAAAGGGCACAGTTGCGGGTAAGGATAAGGCAAGCGGGGTATAGCGTGGATCAGTCATAGGTACAGATAAGACAATATGGCCCTGAGCAGCAAGCCTTGCGTGCGTTCAGGATGACGGGCAGAACTGCAGTTATACATTTGGGAGGCAGCTATGCGCGTTTTCGCGATCTTTGTTCTGGGTATTCTGGGATTCCTGTTGTTCTGGCCAATACCTGTTGAGCCGATGAAGTATGACGCGCCGCAGTCACCTGGATTAACCGGAGACTTTGCTCCGAACCGGATGCTGGACACTGCCAAGATGGTGCTGTTGCCAGATGGGGCGATTGGGCCCGAAGATCTGGCAGTGGGGCCGGACGGCGTGGTTTACAGTGCCGATCACGACGGGACTCTCTATCGGATAGATGGCCCAAAACCACTGGTTCTGGACCATCTGAGTGGTCGGCCCTTAGGTTTGGATGTCGGGCCGGATGGAGCACTTTATATCGCTGACAGTTTTCGCGGGCTGATGAGGTGGACCGGGGCAGGGACACTGGAATTGCTGACCGACAGCATCGACGAGGACCCGGTGATCTATGCCAATCAACTGGCCGTGGCGCGCGATGGCACGGTCTTTTTCTCAAATTCATCCGACCGGTTTGATCCTGAAACCATGGGCGGAACCAAACCTACTTCGGTCATGACAATCTGGGAGCAATCACCAACCGGATATGTTGCGCGTCGCGACCCGGACGGAACCGTCAGTAAAATCGCCGAAGGCTTTGTCTATACCAATGGGGTTGCTCTTTCTCCGGACGAGGATTTTCTGCTGATCGCTGAAACTGGCCGTGCGCGTGTACATCGTCTGTGGCTGAAGGGCGAAAAGGCGGGCCAATCCGAAGTGTTCCTGGACAACCTGCCGGGTTACCCAGACAATATCGAAGCGATGGGAGATGGCACATATTGGATGGCCTTCGCCAGCCCACGTGTCCCGGCCGAGGTGTTGATGCCCTTTCCGTTCCTGCGCAAAATCATCTGGCGGTTGGGACCACTGGTGCGTCCGGCTCCGATCGAGCATGGAATAGTGGTGCAGTTTGACGGGACCGGTAAAATCCTGCGTGTATTGCAAGATCCTGATGGAAGATTGGGTATCACAACTGGTGCACGTCAGGTTGGCGATCAGTTTTATGTCATGACGCTGGAAAGTCCGGGATTCGCCAGAATGCCTGCCTCTGCATTGCCAGACCCAAACTAACGGGCTGTGTACCCCAACGTTTGTCTGGAATGTTGCATCGGTTCAGCGCAAACTCGGTTTAAATATCAGGAGAACCGACATGGCACGAGTATCAGTTGAATATCGGGATCATATAGCGTTGGTCACGCTGACCCGAGGTGACAAAATGAATGCCCTGGATGACGCGATGGTGCAGGCCATCATCGCCGCCGGACAAGAGGTCGCGGCATCTGATGCCCGGGCGGTTGTGCTGGCCGCAGAGGGCAAAAGCTTTTGCGCCGGGCTTGATCTGGCGAGCTTTGCCAAGATGGGGCAGGTTGATCCGCGTGAATGGCTGTTGGCCCGCTCGCATGGCGATACCAACCAAATGCAGGAACTGGTTATGGTCTGGCGCCGCGTGCCGGTGCCGGTGATCGTGGCAATAAAGGGCGTGGCCTATGGCGGCGGTCTGCAACTGGCGCTGGGCGGAGATATTCGCATTGCGTCGCATGACGCGAAATTTTCGGTGATGGAGATGAAATGGGGCATTGTGCCGGATTTGGGCGGGATGTTCCTGCTGCCAAAGCTGGTGCGTTCTGATGTGCTGCGGTTGCTGACCTACACTGCGCGCCCGATTGACGCCAAACAAGCCGAGGTTTGGGGATTGGTGACGTCGTTGTCGGATGATCCGTTGATGGATGCGCTGGCGATGGCCAAGGAAATTGCCAGCAAAAGCCCATCGGCCATTCGTGCCGCCAAACGGTTGATCGAGGTTGCCGAATCCGCCGATAGGGCTGATGTATTGCTGCAAGAGTCTATTGAACAGGCGGAACTGATTGGGAAACCCGATCAGATGGAGGTCATTGCAGCCCAAATGCAGGGGCGCGCGCCGGTGTTTAAGTAACGTTAGGTGGCAACAGCGACCCGGCTGTTTGGCTGGGTCGGTGGCTTAAGTTTACTCAGGCCTCCAGCGGGAATATTTCCGACCAAAAAGAAGACTATTCCAGCTCTGCAAGGCGGGCGAGCGCCTCTTTCAGTTTGGCCTCTTCTTCTTCGCGGGCCGTCAGATTGTTGCGGGTCTCTTCGACCACTTCGGGGGGGGCCGAGGCGGCGAATTTGGGGTTTTTCAAACGTCCCCGTAGACCACCAAGTTCTTTGGCCAGTTTCCCAAGGCTCTTTGCCAATCGCGCCTTTTCCTGCGCGATGTCGATGATACCAGCAAGCGGTAGGCCAAAACTGGCACCTTCTGCGGGGATCGTCACGGTGCCTTTGGGCAGGGTGTCGGTTTCGGTCAGACTGTCGATGCGGGCAAGACGTTTGATCAGGGCCTCGTTGCGATCCCATGCGCCGCGACCACGATCATCAATCTGAGTGACCAGCATTGGTACATGCAGACCCGCGGGAACATGCATTTGCTGACGCGCGGATCGTACGCTTTCGATCAGGGTGATGACCCAGTTCATTTCGTGATCCGCATCCGGGTCAACCAGATCGGCAGGCGAATAGGTGGGCCAGTCGCCGTGGATCAGCATTTTGGAACGTTGGGCAGACGTACCCCATAGCTCTTCGGTGATAAACGGCATGATCGGGTGCAGCAGTAGCAGGCATTGGTCCAACACCCATTTCATTGTGGCCTGAGTTTCGGCCTTTTCCTCATCGGTGCCGTTCTGAAGCAGGGGTTTTGAGAACTCGACATACCAGTCACAGACCTTACCCCAGACAAAGGCATAAAGCCCGGTGGCGGCGTCGTTGAAACGGTAGTTTTCAAGGGCCTCGTCCACGGCGAGGCGAGTGCGGGCGGTTTCGCCGATGATCCATTTGTTGACGGTTTGGGTTGGCGTTGGCATGCCGTCAGGGGCTGTGAACACATCGTTCATTTCAGCGAACCGCATGGCGTTCCACAGTTTTGTGCCGAAATTCCGATAACCGGCAATACGCTGCATGTCGATTTTCAGTACGCCGCCGAGGCTGGCCATGGCCGCATTGGTGAACCGCAATGCGTCAGCGCCGTATTCGTCGATGATTTCCAGCGGGTCGATGACGTTGCCGGTGGATTTGGACATCTTCTTGCCCTTGGCGTCGCGCACAAGGCCGTGAAGATAGACGGTGTCAAAGGGAATGCGCTGTTTGATGGGCTTGTCCTGATCCAGAACCGCCAGCTGCATCATGATCATCCGGGCCACCCAGAAGAACAGGATGTCAGAGCCGGTGACCAGATCGTTGGTGGGGAAGTATTTTTCAAGCTCTTCGGTCTGTTCCGGCCAGCCCAGAGTGCCAATTGGCCAGAGGCCGGAGGAGAACCATGTGTCGAGCACGTCGGGTTCACGGCCGATTTTGTAGACATATTCGCCTTGATCGTTGCGAATTGGAATTCCAACTCCGCCGAGTGTATTCCCAACTACTTCGACGTGAACTGTTTTGCCAAGTATATTCTCAGCATATTTCTTCACATCCTGGATGACTGCTTCTTCGGAGACTGCGCAGAAAGGTTTCGAAGTGTTTCTTGAAGTTGGACCAGCACCCCGCTCAATCTCAACCATTTCAGGATATACGTTTCCGTCATCATCCAAAAAGAAAGGATGCCCATACCAGACCGGGATCTGGTGACCCCACCAAAGCTGGCGCGAGATGCACCATGGTTCGATGTTTTCCAGCCAGTGGTAATAGGTCTTCTCGCCGCTCTCAGGCAGGATTTTAACCTCGCCATTTCGCACAGCGTCAATCGCAGGATGCACGATCTGGGCGGTGTCGACGAACCACTGATCCGTCAGCATCGGTTCAATCACCACTTTGGAGCGGTCGCCAAAGGGCTGCATGATTGGTTTGTTTTCGACGTAGGGGATCAGCCGCGCCTCGTCAGTCTCTTGCGAGTCTTCCTCGGCAGGGGTTTCAACCATTACGGCCAACCCTTC
>PIVL01000860.1 GCA_003354145.1 Paracoccaceae bacterium | reverse complement strand
GAAGGCGTTGAACGTGATCGACGTCTTGCCCAGCCCCGGATCTAGCACGAGCGCAGCGGCTCCGCGATCCAGCAGGAAGTCAGTCGCCACGTCCTGAAACTTGTGAGCGTTCCACCAAACGTGCGTAGGCGGAACTTTTCTGGCTTTGGTTTTGGTTGATGCAAACACTACCAGTTACCCTCTTTAATAAGCCGCATAGCCTCAGCGATCACAGCTTTTCCGGTAGCTCTATCGTCGCAGAGTTTAACATCATAGCCATTGTCTCGTAGGATTTGGATCTTTCGCTCTTGCTTGGGCGTCGGCCCCTCACCAGGCTTCTTAAATTCGATGAAGAGAGGTCGTCCACCGGGTAGTAGGAAAAGGACGTCTGGCCATCCTGTCTGGATACCAGGACCAAAGTACATGCGGATCGTTCTGATCCCAAGTCCATTTGCATATTTGATAACTGCATCTTGAATTTTCCCTTCTTCAGTCTTCGCCAATGCTCAGTCTCCCTATTGTCAGTTGATCTTTGAGCAGCTTCAGGAACTCTTTCGCGTACTCTTCAGGGACCAAAAACCCGTTGCTGTACGTCGCCTTAACAACATGACCGGGCGCAGTAATGGCCGTAGCAATAGATACGTGCGGAGCTATCGCCGCAGCCGCAGCCGCGCCGCCCATAAACCCAAAGAATGAACGCCTATCCAAATTCACAGTCACCAGTGCTATCCTTACTAAAGTGGCAGAACCTACACTTCCAGCTCTGCTTGGGCGGGAAACGCTCCGTAGTCAGCATTTCATTCCCGCGCTCAGTGAAGTCGTCAATGAACTCCATGGCCTCTTCCCTGCTGTACTCCGCGATCAGCTCGTT
>PIVL01000087.1 GCA_003354145.1 Paracoccaceae bacterium | reverse complement strand
AAATCCGATTTGGCAGCAAACCTGAATCGGGCGCATGTTCTATCGCTGGCTCTAACAGAACGATTTCCCGAAGCCTTCAAAAACTATTATGAACACAAAACCGATGACGGCGAACCTGTCAAAGACAATACGCTGGCTCAGATGTTGACCCTTTTGGTCAAACGCGCAGATGACATAACCTTTCTACGCTTTGCGCTGGCTCAAATTGAACGTCCAGTGTCAGGCTTCTCAATTGGTCTGCAAAATCGGTTGGCAGCTCGATTGATTGAATTGGGCTTTTCAAAACAGGCATCGGTATTGCTGAAAGGACATGGGGGGCAGAAAAACGGTGATCGACGTCTAATGAATGCGCGAATCGCAATTTCAGAAAACCTGCCACACAGGGCCCTTGTCGAACTTTTAGGAACCAATGACACATTGGCAGAACCTCTTCGAACTCAAGCGTTTCTAAACATTGGTGACTATGAAAATGCGGGTCTTTCACAGGAAGCTGACGGCACAGATCCGGGTCGTGCTTATTGGCATGCCGAGAATTGGGAAGCTGTTTCACGTCAACAAGGTTCTCAGTTTTCAGAGGCAGCGATCCTGGCCAAATCCTTAAGTGCCACCAACAACAACACTGAAAGCAAAAGCTCTCTTGCATATGCGCAGGCATTGGCTGACAGCAGCTTGGACACCCGCTCCGACATTTCGAATCTGTTAGGTCTGGTTGGACAGCTCCCATAACAGAATCGAAACTCTACCGGATTTGATAACCAATTTTCAACTTGCTCCGCATACCTTGGAGATAGGAACAAAGAGAGTTGGATTGGCAGAATGCCTCGATTTTTCAGTGCTATAATAGTTTTCATAGCCATTTTTTCTAGCGGATCGGCAAATGCCAATGATGGTGGTCGTGTTTCATCAGTATGTGATTCCTCAGCGCATATGGCGGCTCAGGAATTTGAAATTCCTGTTGATGTTATGCTAGCCCTAACTCGGGTAGAAACCGGGCGTGGTGGGCAACATGGCCTTAACCCTTGGCCCTGGACCGTCAACATGGAGGGTGACGGATATTGGTTCGCAAGCCGCGGTGATGCGCTGCGGTTTGCGCTGGATCACCATCAGAGCGGAGCAATTAGTTTTGATATAGGTTGTTTTCAAATCAACTATAAATGGCATGGAGAATTTTTCGACTCGGTTGAAGACATGTTCGAGCCACGTTTGAACGCCTACTATGCTGCACGATTTTTAACGCAACTATATTTGGAATTTGGCAGTTGGTCCGCAGCCGCCGGAGCATTTCATTCACGTACGCCTTCAAAAGCAGAATCCTACACCGCTCGCTTTGACAGGGTCCGGTTGAATTTAGAAACCGAATCTGATGACACGATGCTGGTCAGCGTTTCTCCAACTGGTCTTTTTGACCGCCGTGGAAGTTTGAGAGTCGCAACAATCACCTTGAGCCCTCTCGTTTCTGGCGGGTCACCAAAACTTGGCTCTTTGTTCCCAGATACTCGTGCTTCTGTTGGCGACAGACAGATAGTCGACACACCAAATCAGGGCAGCTAATTGATGCCAACATTTGAAATAAGATCCCTATTCAGCCCGACAATTCTGCTCGCTATGGCGCTAATGGCGGTTATCGTGATGATGATTTTACCAATGCCTGCGTGGGTGCTGGACATTGGATTGGTCGCATCGTTTGGTCTGGCTCTGCTTATTTTTACGGTCACATTATTCATCGAACGACCCCTCGATTTTTCAGCGTTTCCGACCATTTTGTTGGCTTCTTTGATGTTAAGACTTTCACTGAACGTATCGTCGACAAAGTTGATCATCGGCAAGGGCCACACCGGCCCTGGGGCGGCTGGCGATGTCATCCAGGGATTTGCGCAATTTGTAATGGGTGGCAGCGTATTTCTAGGATTGGTGGTCTTTGGCGTTTTGCTGATTGTAAACTTTATGGTCGTCACCAAAGGCGCAACCCGCATGGCCGAAGTTGGTGCGCGCTTTGCACTTGATGGAATGCCCGGCAAACAGCTAGCTATTGACAGCGATATGTCCGCCGGAGCGATAGACCACGCAGAGGCAAAAAGGCGTCGAGAACAGGAACAACAGGAAACTACATTTTTTGGATCACTGGACGGGGCTTCAAAATTTGTCAAAGGAGACGCTGTTGCCGGACTGCTGATTACATTGCTTAATTTAGGAATGGGATTGGCGATGGGCGTGGTCGTCCACCAAATGCCAATTGGTGCGGCATTTAAAACTTATGCTATTCTTACGGTTGGCGACGGGTTGGTCACACAATTTCCAGCAGTCATCATTTCAATAGCATCGGCCCTTTTATTAGCGCGTGGCAGCAATCGCGGGTCGACTGACGTGGCGTTGTTTAATCAACTGGGAAAATTTCCGGCCGCCCTGACAACGGTGTCAGTGCTAATGGTGCTATTTGGCCTGATTCCAGGGTTACCCTTTTTACCCTTTGTCGTTGGTGGTGGCGCCTTAGGTTTTGCGGCGTATTTTTTGCATAATAAGCAGAAATCCCTGTTTAACAAATCCGAGATCGATACAGAATCCGAAGAGCTGCCAGCACGAAAGGCCTTGGGGGATATTCTTGATCTGGACGACGTCCATGTTGAATTTTCTCCCGATCTTGTCAGCATGGTTTTGGACCCAGGGACAGGCCTAGACGCTCGCATCGCGAATATGCGAACACATGTTGCCGCGACATTTGGCCTGGTTCTTCCCGACATCCGCTTAACTGATCAACCTGAATTACCTGTCGGTACCTATCTGATCCGCGTCCAAGGCGTCGAGCAAGTGCGCGGAATATTGCACCCCGATTTGGTATTGGCCCTGACACCGGATCAGTCACAGCTTTTGCCATCTGGCAAGGACGTCGCCGAACCGGTTTATGGTGCGCCTGCACGATGGATCACGCAAAAAGATCAGGAAACTGCTGCGCTGGCCGGGGCCATCATCGTGACTCCACCGGAAATTCTGGCCACGCATCTTCTTGAAGTTATCAAACAGAATTTTGGCCGCTTGTTGACACTAAAATCACTGCGTCGGTTGTTGGCGGAAATGACTCAGCTATCGGACTTGGACCGTTCCGAAGCCAATCGCAAATTGCTGGATGAGCTGATCCCCGACAAAGTTCCAATCGACACGCTGCACCCAGTATTGCGTCTGCTCCTAGAAGAACGCGTTTCGATCCGAAACATGCCAATGATTCTCGAAGCGATTTCAGAGGCTCGAATTATCTCGACACAACCCGAAATCATTTGTGAACATGTCCGCCAGAAACTGGGCTTTCAGCTTGTTGCAGAACTGAAACGGGAAGATGGCAGTATCCCGCTAATTCAATTGGCGCCTGAGTGGGAAAATACTTTTGCCACCTATCAAATAGAAACTCAAACCGGCCTGGACATCGCTTTGCCACCAGATCTGTTTAACCGCTTGGCCGACGGAGTTTCAGAACACATCAAACAGACATCCGAAAACGGTATTCATTCGGCTGTTGTTACTTCTGTGCGCAGACGGCGGTTCGTTCGTACAGTATTACGCACGCGCGGAATTATTAATCCGGTATTGTCGTTTGAAGAGATTGGAATGGATGCGCGCCCGGCCCTTGTAGGAATGGTTGCGGCGTGATTGGCCTGCCTCAAGAAATTCTAGCCTTGGTCTCAGATTCCTTCTGGCACGGTTTTCTGGTGTTTTTAAGGGTCTCGGCGATGGTTTCATTACTTCCGGCATTTGGCGAACGATCCGTACCCGTTCGCGTCAAACTCATTCTGGCAATTGCGTTTTCAACAATTGTAGCGCCAACAGTGCCATTCTTGACGTTACCCAGCGGACCACTAATATTTGTCGGGTTCGTTTTACCGGAAATCGCAATTGGCTTGGTTCTGGGTATCGCCATTAGGTTGTTTGTCCTGGCTTTGCAAACAGCAGGGTCGATCGCGGCTCAGGCCACATCACTATCGCAGTTGCTGGGTGGTGCCGCCGCCGAACCTGTGCCTGCAATGGGATATGTGTTGGTTGTCGCTGCGCTGGCGCTGGCGGTAATGTTTGGTTTGCACATTCGCGCCGCCGAATTTCTGATCTTGTCCTATGAATTGTTTCCAGCGGGCGTGTTTCCGGATGGACAGTTGCTTTCAAGCTGGGGAATCTCGCGGATTTCACATGCTTTTAACCTTGCGTTCATGCTGGCCGCGCCATTTGTTATCGCGTCACTTGTCTACAATTTGGCACTTGGTGTAATCAATCGGGCAATGCCCCAACTCATGGTGGCATTCGTCGGTGCGCCGCTGATAACATTCGGCGGCCTGTTTCTATTGTTTGTCAGCGCGCCATTTATGCTGACGGTTTGGATCGAAGCCCTAAGCGCGTTTTTCCAAAATCCCACAGAGATTCCGGGATGAGTGCATCAGAGCAGGATAGCAGCGACAAGTCATTTGATCCGACTCCACAAAAACTTCAGAAGTCCCGCGAAAAAGGAGACATTGCCCGATCTACTGACTTATCCGTATTTGGCAGCTACGCTGGACTTTTACTCGCGATAATGGCCACCGGCACTGCTTCGATTCAGACTCTTGCAAGTAATCTGATGACATTTCTTGATCGTCCCGACAAATTGTCTGAAATATTTTTTGATGGCTCCGCACAGCGCCCAATGGGTCTCATTCTTTCAAACTCCGGCCTCTCAATTACACCCTTTTTTGCACTTCCTGCCTGCGCTGTACTTTTATCCATCCTGGCTCAGAAAGGTCTGGTGTTTGCGCCTGATAAAATTCGCCCAAAGCTGTCGCGCATTTCAGTCATTTCAAATGCAAAGAACAAATTTGGCCGGTCCGGTTTGTTTGAATTTTCCAAAAGCTTCGTCAAATTGGTGCTATATTCCATTTGCCTTGGATTTTTCTTGCGATCCAGACTCCCCGACATGATTTCTATCATACACACCGGCCCGGGGTTGGTGCTGACTTTGATGGCACGCCTGTGCGTTGAGTTTTTGTTTTTGGTATTGGTGGTGTCGGGCTTTATCGGCGCAGTCGACGCCATTTGGCAGCATGGTGAACATTTACGTAAAAACCGGATGTCACGCAAAGAAATCACGGATGAGAATAAGGAATCCGAGGGCGACCCCCATATGAAACAACAAAGACGTCAACGCGGCCAGCAAATTGCAATGACCCAAATGATGGCCGATGTGCCCAAGGCTGATGTGATAATTGTTAATCCAACCCACTACGCCGTTGCTTTGGGCTGGAGCCGCGCGCCAGGAGAGGCGCCCGTTTGTTTGGCAAAAGGAGTTGATGAAATTGCTGCAGCCATACGAAAAACAGCGCATGAATCCGGAGTGCCAATTCAACAGGATCCACCAACTGCCCGCGCACTTTTTTCTTCGGTGTCGATAGGTCAGGAAATCCTTGAGGATCAATACCGCGCTGTAGCCGCTGCCATTCGATTTGCTGAACAAATGCGAGTCCGCGCCAAAGGCGGTATTTAGTGAATCAAGATGCTCTTTCTCAGATGTCCGCGGTAACAGAAGCAATGTTTCAACGAGAATTCAATGCGATTCAGGGAATCCTAAAAGAAGAGTCAGTTCTTAGGCAGTCACTGGCTCAACTTGATGCGCATACACAATCTTCTTTGGAAAACGACGCACAGGATTGCGCTATGAAATCCATTGGTGCAGATATTCTATGGCAGGCTTGGATTTCAAAAACACGACGTCAGCTGAACATCGAACTTGCCCAGGTTATGGCTAAAAAAGTTGAGGCAATGACCACTATCCGTAAAGCGTTTGGTCGAAAAGAAGCCGTAAAAACCCTGATGGTAAACGCCCGTGACGAACAGCGCAGGAAAATTACCCGGCGACAGACCGAGCAGCTTTCATTCTTTAACTAAAGATCTCAGGAATCCTGTCTTGCAATCCCTACGATCAGGACATTGGATATGTCGTCACCGAATTCCTTCTGAGCCACTTCGCGCAAGGCTGTTCGCAAGATATCCAGCGTGTTTGAACTGGTAAAAGAACCATCAAAACCGCCCATGTTAGCGTGATCGAACATAACCTGTAGAAACGCATCACGCAGTTTTGGTTCGCGGGCGTAAATTGTTTCGGTCATGCCAGGCGCGGTCTCAAGGCTTAACGACATGACCACGAGTGCTGATATCTGTTCTCCACTAACCACAGGCACAACAAACTGATTGTTCAGTTTAACATATTCAGAATCATTAGCTGGAGCATTTTGACCATCAGTCGGCACATGCACTGCTAGTTCATCACTATGTTCGGGTTTTTCTGCTGCCACAAATATTCCCGCCCCTACACCGGCACCCACGCCGATTAACAGAAACAAAACAGGTAAGATTTTCTTGAGCATCTAGTTCCTCAGAACGGTAAAATTGCGTCCAAAATTTGCTGACCATACCGGGGCTGCTGGACATCTGTAATTTGACCGCGCCCACCATATGACACCCGGGCCGCGGCGATTTTATCATACGTAATCTCGTTCAGGCGTGAGATATCTTCGGGGCGGACATAGCCAGCTACTGACAGCTCTCGCATTTCGAAATTGACCCTTAATTCTTGCGATCCGACGATAGACAGAACACCGTTCGGCAACACATCCACGATAGTGGCCGCAACTCGCAGGGTAAGTTTTTCTTTGCGTTTGACCGCGCCTTTGCCTTCGCTTGAACTGTCAGAATCCAATTCTACGGCGTCCGCCATCGACGCTCCCTCAGGTAAGCGCAAGTTTGCCCTTTGCGTGAGCCCAAAAAATTGAGCAATCCCCATTTTTTCCGACCCTGAACGCGAGCGCGAAGTATCATTTGAAATCTCGGCTTTTTCGTCGATCTCAATTACAACGGTCAGAATATCACCTTTTTTGATTGCCCGCCGATCCCCAAATAGCGACTGCTGCCCACCGCTCCACAGCGAAGCACTATCCACGGGACGTTGCTGAACCACCGTTAGCGGCAAACCCGGCCAAAGCATGGCCACATGTTCAGGAGTTTCTGCGTTTGATGTAAACGATGGCGCTCTGCCAAGGTGATCGGTGCGTGCGCAGGCGCTCAAAGCGAACATGGAGAATAGAAAAACGGCTTTGCAGGCAGTTTGTTTAGACATTATTGAACCTCGATTGATCCATCAGACCGGATACGCCCTGAAATTGTTGTGCGGGACGCGATGTTCATGACGCGGATCATCTCACCCGCAGAACCGCGCCCCAGAGACCGACCCTCTGCCATGATCCGCAAGCTTCCTTGGGAAAAAATCAGGACAACCACATCATTGCGGTCAACAATTGCAGGCGGTCCGATGTCACCTCTGTGGATAGGTCGTCCTGGATACAGAGCAATGCGGGCTTCTTTGCCGACGATTTCGGTGATGTCTGAAATTGCCCCGTCCAAATTCGCGGGTTTCCAGATGACATCGTTTGCCCCAATTATTTCTTTTGCACGGATTGTACGCACTGGAACCAGCATTTCGGCAGCAGCCGAAAACCCTACACATGTGAAAATTATCGTGTAAAACCAACGCATTACCGCACCTGTGTAGTTGCGCCCATCATTTGATCGGCAGCAGATATAACTTTGGCATTCATTTCGTACCCGCGCTGGGCCTCGATCAGTTCGGTCACTTCGCGCACCGCATCAACCGAACTTCCTTCAAGATAACCTTGTCGTAATATACCCAACCCGTCTTCACCGGGGGTCGACAACACTGCCTCTCCGGATGCCTCAGTTTCTTTGAACAGATTGCTGCCCAGCGCTTCGAGTCCTTTGGCATTCGCAAATCCAGCAAGGGTAAATTCCCCAAGTAACTGACCCTCGGCGGCCTCTTCAAAATAGGCATATACTTCGCCTGCACCATTGATCGAAATGCTAAGCGCATCAGACGGAATCGTTATTTCGGGTGCAACTGCGTAACCATCGGACGTGACGATCAAACCTTCGGCGGATCGTTTCATACTGCCATCACGCGTATATGCCGATTCTCCCGAAGGAAGGGTCACCTCAAGAAATCCAGAGCCTTCAATTGCAACATCCAGATCGTTGCCAGTTGCGGCCAATGCTCCTTGTTCAAGATGAGTTGTGATCGCTGCGGGTCGCACTCCCAGCCCCAGTTGAACACCTGTCGGCAAAACCGTTCCATCCGATGCATTGATTGTGCCGGCGCGCGACATTTGCTGATAATGTAGATCCGAGAATTCCGCCCGCCGAGCATTGTACCCGGTGGTGTTCATATTCGCGAGATTGTTGGCTATGGTCTCGACACGCATTTGTTGCGCGCTCATCCCGGTTGCAGCGATTTTTAGGGCTCGCATGTTATATTTCCTTTATTTTCATTAGCGCATTAACGATTTGACAGCGTTTCGGATACGCTCATCCTCTGCTTCAAGAAAGCTCTGGCCCATTTCATAGGCGCGCTGAATTTCGATCATCCGGGCAACCTGCCCTATTGGATTCACGTTTGAAGATTCTAAAAAACCTTGCAATATCTGCGCTGTATCCGCCGGATTAACGGGGCCTTCGGCGCGAAACATCACACCATCTTCGCGGATCAAACGGGTGGTCTCTTCAGGTTGAAACAGGCCGATTTGGCCAATTGGCTGACCCTGTGCACTTAGAGTGCCGTCGCTTGCAATCTCAACACCGCCAACTCCGGCTGGAACAAACACCGGGGCACCACCTGCATCCAGAACACGATACCCTGACATATTAACCAAATCACCAACCGCATTTGGTGCGAAACTACCCGCCCTTGTCAGTCGATTCCCTGACGGAGTTTCGACCATGAAAAACCCATCGCCTTCTATAGCAAGGTCAAGATCACCGTTGGTCTGGGTTAAACTACCCTGACCCATCGACGTATTTTGCACGTGCGCACGCCCCATCGACACCGAAGATTGCCCGGAAGACGACGCAACATATTCGGAAAAAATTACCCCTTCTTGCCGGTATCCGGTGGTCGCCGCATTGGCGATATTGTTCGCAACCACCTGCATTTCTCGTGTCAGCCCGGCTTGACGGGTCAATATCGCATATCCTGCCGTTCCCATTAGGATGCCCCTTCGATTAACGGTAAAATTTGATTGTGAAAAAACGAAACCAGGGTTTGGGTCATGAAACCCATTGAGAACCAGAACACGATTACAATTGCCGCCAACTTTGGAACAAATGTTAGGGTCATTTCCTGGATCGATGTCAGTGCTTGGAACAATCCAATTACCAAACCTGTGATCAATGCCACTGACAAAATTGGCACGGATACGATCACAGCAACCCAAAGTCCGGCCCGTAATGTATCGAAAAATATGCCTTCGGTCAGCATCTTACACCGGCATCCGCAGAATTTCCTGATAGGCCTCGACCACTTTGTTGCGCACCGTCACTGCGGTTTCGACCGCCAGTTCGGTTTGCGCCAACGCCAACACCAGCGCGTGCGGGTCGGCGTCACTGCTCATTGCTGACATCGCTGCGGATTCACCTTGTTGCATCGTTTCGGCAAAATCCATCGCCATCGACTTAAGTCCGGAAGCAGCCTCGTCTAGTTGCGGTATCGCCTCGGTGGCGGGCCGGGCTTTGGTATATTTCAGGGCAGCGGTAACACTTTGAACATCCATTCTGGAGCTCCTTTATTTGCGTAATAAATCCATCAGTCCCGCAGACATCTGCTGGGACTGGTCAAACATTTTTAGATTTGCCTCGTAACTGCGCTGCGCTTCGCGCGCGTCAGCGATTTCGATCATCAGATCAACATTGGACCCTTCGAAATATCCACTTTCATCCGCCAACGGGTGAGAGGGATCAAATACGCGGGTCAAATCCGTCTCGTCCAACTTCACAGGGCCAGTGCTTACCAACGTCAGATTGTCCCCAGCACCACGCTCGGCTTCGAACGAAACCAGCTTGCGCCGGTATCCGGGGGTATCTGCATTCGAGATGTTTTCGGATACATGTCGAAGCCTGGTGGACTGTGCCCTAAGAGCACTGGCCGACACTTGCAGCGCCTTGGAAAATTCACTCATTCTCGGGCTCCCTATGCGCGGCCAAGGCTGGTACGAATAATCGTCAGCGATGATTTATAGATTGCGATTGCACGATCATGTTGGCGCTTTGCCTCAGCCGCCTTAAGCATTTCCTGCTCGATCGACACAGAGTTATCGTTGGGGTCGCTTTCAAGGTTCATTTTAGAGCCAGACAATTCCTGACTGCCGGATGAATCTGTGTTCAGATGGCTGGCCCGGCTTGCCTGCAGGAACCCCGTTCGGTTTCGCTGCTGAAAATTGTCAGCAAAAGATGTCAAATCACGCGCCTGATATCCGGGCGTATCTGCATTTGCGACATTCTGCGCAATGATGGCTTGGCGCTGTCCGGCGTGAACCGCCATCGCCTTTGCCATCCTGAAGACGTTCAAATTTGTGAACATCGGGGCTTCTCCCTCGATTGATTTCAACCAAGGCTTAACCCTGATTCGTTTAAAAACTGTTGTCAGGGCACAGCGAAAGGCGGAGAAAAATGGATTCGGAAATCGACGGACTGTTATCAGAAATAAAATCTTTGCAAATTTCACGCCCTGTTGGGCGAGTTGTTGGTGTGCAGGGGGGGCTGATTGAAATTCTGGGCCTGACTGACGTTGCCAGAACCGGCGACCTAATCACGGTTCATCGCAAAAACGGGCTAAATCTGGTGGGCGAAATATCCAAAATAGACCCTGAATTGGTCTATATGCTCCCTGAATCTGCGCCTGTGGGTGTTGCATTGGCAGATCGCGCCACCTTTCACAGAACGCCGGAATTTGCGCCCGAAACTCATTGGCTCGGGCGCGTTATCGATCCGTTTGGCCGTCCGTTGGACGGCAAGCCCCTGCTTCGCGGTGCGATTTCTCAGGACCTGATGGCTGCTCCTGCCGCCGCTGCGGACCGCGATTCTATGGGGAACCGATTGGCCACCGGACTGGCCGTTCTCAATACAATTTTACCTATTGTAGAAGGGCAGCGCGTTGGGCTTTTTGCTGGATCCGGCGTCGGAAAATCTCAATTGTTGGCAACTTTGGCCCAAAATATGCAAGCTGATGTTGTCGTGATTGCATTGATTGGAGAACGCGGTCGCGAGGTAAACGATTTTGTTGATCGTGTTATGGGGCCCGAAAGTATGAAACGTGTGGTTGTGATCGCCGCCACCTCGGATCAATCTGCTCTGACCCGGCGGCGCTGTGCCTGGTCAGCAATGACCGTTGCAGAGCATTTCCGCGATGCGGGCCTGAATGTTCTGTTCCTTGCGGATTCGATTACCCGATTTGCCGAAGCACACCGCGAAATCTCGGTGACAGCCGGGGAGGCACCCGTTTTGCGCGGGTTTCCTCCCTCCGTCACTCCTTTGATAACCGGATTATGTGAACGGGCCGGGCCAGGGGCCGACGACCAGGGATCGATCACCGCAGTGTTCAGCGTTTTGGTTGCAGGATCCGATATGGATGAGCCAATCGCGGACATATTGCGTGGCGTGCTAGATGGTCACATCATATTAAACCGCAGCATTGCCGAACGCGGCAGGTACCCGGCCATCGACGTCGGCAAATCTGTGTCACGGTCATTGCCGCTGGCTGCGTCTGATGCCGAAAATGCAATGATAGCCGATGTGCGTAAGTTATTAGGTTGCTACGAGAAATCCGAAGTCATGATCAATGCGGGCCTTTATGCACAGGGCGCAGATCCTGAACTGGATCGCGCCATCAAGGCTTGGCCCGAGCTCGACAGCTTTTTTGCACGCCCGGATAAAGAGGGGATCAAACACAGCTTTGACCGCCTTAGTTTGATTTTGCGTCGAGCAGCATTTCCAGGTGACCGACGCACCGAAAGCCCCCCGCCGATTGGGTAAAATGCACGCTCAAATGCCGTGCAGCCCTTTGTTACGGGCCTACAGCCTTAGTGGCTTCTTTGGGAATAGTAGATGTAGTTTGTAGCATGATCCAAATTTTGACCTGTTCGGTTTTTCGTCTGCTCAAGAATTATGGCCGACACCCTCTATTGGCCTTTTACAAATTATCGAAATGCTGTCTGCAACAGGATCAATGCGTTCGACGCCGAAGAATTTCCAGCCCCGGTCTCAGATATTTGTGATCGGGCAAGGTACAAATTTGTTATCCGTTCAAGCGATGCCGGATCGCTAAACTGTCGGATTTTGTCATCTCCTGTTAACTGCTCTATCCTCTCTTTGAACACACCAAGCTGGCGATCAATGTCGATTTGTCCAAATGCCTCTGGTAGACTCAGTGCAGTCTCAAAGAAGGACCGCAAAGGTGGCGTTCCCATCACTTTGTACCACAACGCATCGTTGCTTTTCCCGCTGTTTGCCAGTTCGACCAACGAATGCTGCGCATAAAGCGCGATGCGCATCGTTTCATCGGTTTCACCCACAGCAATCTCAAATTCTTGCGATTTGTGGTTATCCAATACGATACTCATCGCGGCAACATCACCCGTCTTAAGAGTCTCGCCCGGCCCAAATCCA
Source organism: Paracoccaceae bacterium (assembly GCA_003354145.1). GTDB lineage: Bacteria > Pseudomonadota > Alphaproteobacteria > Rhodobacterales > Rhodobacteraceae > NORP181. The sequence goes on along the minus strand of PIVL01000087.1, from coordinate 2,314 downwards.
AAAGCCTTACTGAATTTGCTGTATCGGTCATCCGCCAGACGGTTCGCCAATGCTGAATCAGCCAAGGTCCCATCTTCAAGAATTTTCTGGACAAAATAGCGGTTGTCCAGATCGTCCTTCAGACCAAACGCACCCAGCGCAACACCAAGTAAGCGCCGATCTGAAACCAGATCGCCAGCAGATTGGATCGACCCGATATTCTGTCTAAAATATTCGGTATCACGCTCAAATGCGGCAGAATTCCCAAAAGCCTCAATCTGAGCATCATATGTCCGCTCAATAAATCGCCAGCCCGCCATTCCGGACCCAACAACTACGGGCTGATAGCTCATAGCGCGCGCGCCGCGAACAAACGGTCCTCGCGCGGTAACAGATCGCGCAATGCTTTGAGGCATTTGTAATATTGCTCTTCAATCAGGGCTTCGGTCGCCCTGGCCAATGATACGCGGCTATCGGCATCTACAAATACCTGACTTAGATCCTCGATCAGGCGCAACAAAGGCTGTCGTGCTATCTCTGGATCGCTATCGCCTGTCAGGATCAGCTGGGCAGCATAACACACGCGTCGAACCGGCGTTGTTGCCTCGTTCGGATGAATAGCATCTCGCAGGCGCAAAATGTTGGCATCAGGCGACATGATCGACAAGCGCGACCGTCGGTCTCCGTTCTCGATGACGGCGCCGTTGATCAGGATACGCTCACGCGGGCCCAGTTTCAGAACTAGTCCAGCCATATCACTCTGTCCCCGTACGTAGACCACGCAAAATGGCCAGATTGATGTCCAGAAGCGGGGTAACATTTGCCTGACGCGCAAGAACTTTGCTTGTGTGCTGTCGTGTGAACTCGGCCAAGTAGAAAATTTGGGCTTTCAACTCTTTAGGAAGCGAGTTGTTTTTGTCAGCAACGTCAACTGCGAAAATCTGCCACATTTTGTTGTTGCTTTGTATTGCATCAACCAAAGCAGAAAAATCATCCGCGCCTTTGGCGGCCGCAGTTTTTAGCTGATAGGTAATTCGGGCAATCGCATCATATTCGGTTCCGCGTGCCGTTCGAATTGGCGCTGAAGCAGATGAATAGGCGCGCTGCGCCTGGGAAATAGCGTTCACGTTGCGTCCTCACATATTTTGTCTAAGGATTAGGAAGGTCGGGGCGCATTACGCCCCGACCAAAGGACTTAGCGGAACAACGACAGGATCGACTGTGGTGCCTGGTTGGCAATCGACAAGGATTGCACACCAAGCTGTTGCTGCACTTGCAACGCTTGCAATCGGGCCGACGCGCCCTCCATGTCTGCATCCACCATGGCTCCGATACCGGAGGTCAGTGAATCCGTAAGATCCGAGATAAAGTCGGATTGGCTTGACATCCGCCCCTGAGCCGAACCAAACGCCGCCGCCGCATCAATAGCTGTGTTGATCAATGTTTCGATAGTATCAAGAGCACCTGCGGCATCAGTAGAAACATCAATCCCAGACATCGCGCTCAATCCACCTGTGCCCGCACTGGTATACTGACCCGTAACCGCCAAGTCTACCGCGCTGGCATTGGTAAATAACAATTCACCCGCCGCGCCACTGTCATAGTCGACAGTCAAACCTGCGATACCAAGACTATCAATTTTGGCTTTCAATCCGACGGCCACGAGGTCTGGCGTTGATGTTCCTATGCCACCAGCAATATCACTAGCCGACACAGTATACGAAACCGACTGATCACCGATTGTAAGACCCACCGTGTCACCAGCAACAAAAGGTTGGGTACCTTCAGCTATCGTAATGTTGCCCGTACCTGTGGTATTGTCGAGCGACAATACAACCGTTTCGCCCGTTGCAGATGCTGTACCGCTGCTAGAAAAAACGTGGTTGGCCGTAGCGCCGCCGGAAGACAAATTCTGTGCGGCGACCGTGATTTGACCTACCGTCACACCACCTGTATTGTCGCGATCAAGCGAAGCTAGGAAATCAACCGAGACGCCCGCCGATCCGTTCACCAGATTCATCCCGTTGAACTGCGCCGCTGACACAACAGAATTGACTTGGTCCTTTAACGCTTCAATATCTTCTTGAATTTTATCGACATCGCCTAGCTGAGCGTCGACAATTTTAACTCTCATCTCCTTCAAAAAATCGGTAATCTTTTCAGCAGCGTCTGCGGCAACTGCGACGGTAGATTCACCCAGCGCCAGACTGCTCGAAATTGCCTGAAACGCGCTCACGTCGGATTCCATTACCTTGGAAATCGCCCAGACAGCCGAATTATCTTTGGCAGAATTGACCCGTTTACCGGTCGAAATCTCTCCCTGAACATCCGCCAG
>PIVL01000859.1 GCA_003354145.1 Paracoccaceae bacterium | reverse complement strand
TAAGGTCTGAGCTGTCGTGGTAGCTCGGCCGCTGTCTGCAAGGCAGATTCTGCCGCGTGGACGTCCTCCTCTTTGGCCGTGGCTGCCGTGTCGGCAGCGGCATAGCCGCCAGAGAAGTCTGGGGAGCTCTTCTCCGCGAGGAACGGGGTAGGCGCATGGCGCATGTACTGTACACCCGTCAATTCGCGGTACCGTGATACACAGGATCGCAGAAAATCTTCCATGTTATATTCCATAACACGGACCTTGCGTCCCGAGTCGGGCAAAGCCCGCACGGATTGTTCGTGCTTGCAACCCAGGTATAACCCGACCGGTCCCGGATCGTCGGTACGAATGCCGGTTCGGATGAGATCCCATCCCATAGGGAGGTTCTCCTTCGGGCCTGCTAACTTGAAGTCATCAACGTACACAACAAGAAGCAGTTTCAACTCTGGATGCCAGAAGCACGAGCGCCAATTGTCAATTTCCACGAACCCCACCGAGGTAAGGTGGGCCGTGCAATGGCGCTCCCAGTGACCGCCGGAATCGGGATGCCCGTATAGCGCCAGTCGGAGTGGGCACACGGGGTCCTCGTATCCTGCCCATTGGGCTGGCCACTGGTCGCGTGGGAGGCGGATCCAAGTGTCGGTCCCCTCAAGCCACGCTTGCGTGTAGGCCTGCACGGCGTCGCTCTGCTCGACGTCATTGCCATAGGCAAGGCCATACGCATCAGCACATCGTGCTGCTTCCATCGTGGCCGGGCAACTGCTCAGCTCCTGGAAGATGGCCGCGTCACCGTACTCGTCCCGAACGGCATTGCCCTGGAACACGGCGCGGCCTTTCATCTTGCGCCGGGGATCTGACTCATCGAGT
>PIVL01000086.1 GCA_003354145.1 Paracoccaceae bacterium | reverse complement strand
CTGTTGTTTCTAGACCCAAGCGATGTGGCCCGCTTGCTGACCCTTGAGGCCCAGACGGGAGAGCAGCGCGTTGAGTCTGACGATCAAATTATCTTGGCACCAACCCCGCGCAAAGAACCTGAACCGGTGGTTGTAGCCGAAGCTGTCATTAATCCCGAGCCGATGCCCGAGGAAGTAAGCGAACAGGTTGTCGAGCCCCAGCCAGTTGCAGAGCCTGCGCCAGTTGCAGAGCCTGCGCCAGTTGCAGAGCCTGCACCAGCTGCGGAGGTTGCACCAGTTGCGGAGCCTGCACCGGTTGCAGAGCCAGCGCCAGTTGCGGAGGTTGCACCAGTTGCGGAGCCTGAACCGGCTGCAGAGCCAGCGCCAGTTGCGGAGGTTGCACCAGTTGCGGAGCCTGAACCGGCTGCAGAGCCAGCGCCAGTTGCGGAGCCTGCACAAGTTGCAGAGCCAGCGCCAGTTGCAGAGCCTGAACCGGCCGCTGAAGCCGAACACGTTGTAGCACCTGAATCACCAGCAGAGCCTGCCGCTCCTGCACCCGTAGCAGTATTGAAGGCAGATGCCGAAGGGGTGGAGCTTTTGCAGCCTGCCACCGCTCCGGACACCGAAGACGAGGCCAAGCTGGTCTTGGAAACCATTGGTTACTCAGATGCGGGTAATGTGCTGCTGAGTGGACGCGCGCAACAAGACTCAGTGATCCGCATCTATATTGATAATAAAGCCATCACAGATTTTGTCGCCAAGCCTGATGGACGCTGGCGCGGTAAACTCGAGGGGGTTGAGCCCGGTCTTTATACATTACGACTGGATGCGCTGGACGCGGCTGGTAATGTGCTCAGTCGACTGGAAACTCCATTTGTACGCGAAAACCCCGAGGATTTGCACCCGGCAGCACCAGAACCGGCACCAAAAGCAAGCGATGTCGCCGAAACCTCGCCCGCCAAACCAACACCGCCGGTTCGTGTTGTTACCGTACAAACCGGCGATACCCTCTGGGCGATCTCGCGTGAGCGTTATGGCGACGGGATTCTGTATGTGAAGGTTTTTGAAGCCAACCGTCATCACATTCGTGACCCGGACCTGATTTATCCCGGTCAGGTCTTTGCAATCCCGGACGAGTAACCAGCTACAATGGTTTGAACGGTACGCAGCCTCTGGTCATTGATCAGAGCAGACCATATGGGTTTGAAACGCATAAGGAAGCCAGATGTCCCAGCCAATTCCTAGTACCGAAGACAACCGCCGTTCTGGTTGGCGCACATTACGCAAGGTCGCGCCTTACCTCTGGCCCGCTGACCAGCTTTGGGTGCGCCGCCGGGTGGTTATTGCACTGGCTTTGCTGGTATTTGCCAAGCTGATCGCGGTGAGCACGCCGCTTTTGTATAGAGAGGCTGTAGACCGGCTCGCACATGAAGGCGTGCCGGTGCTGGCACTGGGCGCTGTTGGGCTGACCGTGGCTTACGGTGTCGCGCGGTTGATGAATATCGGGTTTCAGCAATTGCGCGATGTGGTGTTTGCACCCGTCGGTCAACGCGCGCTGCGTCATCTGGCGCTTGAGACTTTCGAGCATATTCACCGTCTTTCGATGCGCTATCACATCACCCGCAAAACCGGCGGCCTAAGCCGGATCATCGAGCGTGGCGTCAAAGGCGTAGATTTCCTGTTGCGGTTTTTGATTTTCAGCATCGGGCCGTTGATTCTGGAACTGACTTTGGTGGCGATCATTCTGACGGTAATGTTTGACGCTTGGTATCTGGTGATAGTCGCCGGAACCATTGGCCTATATTTCTGGTTCACTTTTGCGGTGACCGAATGGCGGGTGCAGCTGCGCCGGGAAATGAACGAACAAGACACGGATGCCAACCAAAAAGCTATCGACAGCCTACTGAACTATGAAACGGTCAAATACTTTGGCGCCGAGGCGCGCGAGGTCGAACGCTATGACGGCGCTATGCGCAAATATCAGGTGGCGGCGCTTAGAACCGCGTATTCTCTGGCATTCCTGAATTTCGGCCAGTCGGTGCTGATTACCGGCGGGTTGATCGGCGTGATGGTTTTGGCGGCAATTGGGGCGCAGGCCGGAACGTTGACGGTTGGCGATTTTGTCATGGTCAACGCCTATATGATCCAGATCACTGTGCCGCTGAATTTCCTTGGAACCGTCTATCGCGAAATCCGACAGTCTCTGGTGGATATGGGCGAAATGTTTGACCTGCTGGAACAACCGGCTGAAGTTAGCGACAAAACAGGGGCAAAGGATATCGTCGTCACAGGTGGGCGCATCGAACTGCAGGATTTGCGGTTCTCCTATGACCCCAAGCGCGAAATCCTCAAAGGGGTGTCTCTGACGATTGAGGCCGGACAAACCGTAGCGATTGTCGGGGCGACGGGTTCAGGCAAATCAACCGTCGGTCGTTTGTTGTTCCGGTTTTACGACGTCACCGGAGGCGCGTTGAAAATTGATGGTCAGGATGTGCGCGACGTGACTCAGGCAAGCCTGCATGACGCGATCGGCATCGTGCCACAGGATACCGTGCTGTTTAACGACACGATCCGCTATAATATCGCTTATGGGCTTAAAGATGCGAAACAGGCAGATGTGGAACAGGCGGCCCGTGATGCGCAGATCCATGATTTTATTGCGGGTTTGCCTGATGGGTATGACTCGACTGTTGGCGAGCGCGGCCTGAAACTGTCAGGTGGTGAAAAACAACGCGTCGGCATCGCGCGGACTTTGCTGAAAAACCCGCCGATCCTGCTTTTGGACGAAGCCACAAGTGCGTTGGACACCAACACCGAACACGACATCAAAGGTGCGCTGGCCCGCGCCGGGCAGGGCCGCACGGTAATCGTGATCGCCCATCGTCTGAGTACGGTGGCCGAAGCTGACCGTATTGTGGTTCTGGATGCAGGCGAGATTGTCGAGCAGGGCACGCATGATGAATTGCTGGCCTTTGCGGGGCGATATGCGGGCATGTGGCAGCGTCAGCAAGCTGACGAAGAGGCCGCCTGAACCGATACTTGTCGGCTTTGGTTGGAATGAATAGCATCAGGCCTGAATATTCAGGTCAGGTGGTTCAATGCGCAGGTTATTTAAGATACTCGTCATTTGCGCTGTTGTTGTCACGCTGCCGTTTATTGTCTTTCAAATCGTGTATCCGGTGCCAACCTCACCGGATCGGACCAACAGCGTGTTTCTACAGGCCTCCGAGAACACCGAACTGGCCACATTGCTGGCACCCGTCATTGCGCAGCATCCCGATTCCTCTGGCGTGTTGTGGCTGAACAACGGCTTTGATGCGTTTGCCGCGCGTATCCTGTTGATCGACATGGCGCAAGACAGCATCGATCTGCGCACGTATATCTGGCAAAATGACATCACCGGGTTTCTGATGCTGGACGCCGTGCGCCGAGCGGCGGATCGGGGCGTGCGGGTGCGATTGTTGCTGGATGATAACGGCACACCTAATCTGGACAGGGAACTGGCCTTTTTGAACAACGACCCGAATATCGAAATCCGCCTGTTCAACCCGTTTGTGTTGCGCACGCCGCGACTGGCAACCTTTGTGTTCGATTTCAAGCGGGTCAATCGGCGGATGCACAATAAGTCGATGAACATCGACGGAGTGGTGGCTATCGCCGGGGGCCGCAATATCGGAGATATCTATTTCTCGGCCAGCGAAGAGGTGAATTACTTTGATCTGGATGTTGCAGTGTTTGGAGCGGCGGCAACTGAGGTAGCTGCGGATTTTGACACTTATTGGGCTAGCCCATCTGCGGTGCCTGTGGAATTGCTGCTTGAGCCGGTCTCATCCGACAGCCAGGTTCTGGCGGATTTTGTTGCGGCAGCCAAGGCCAATCCAAATTCAATATCCTTCGAAGATGCGTTGGAAAAATCCGCTGTCGTTCAGTCTTTGCGCGATCGCACTGCGCAGATCGAATGGGGGAAGGTCGAACTGGTCAGCGACGATCCGATAAAGGGGCAGGGTATGGCAGGGCGCGATGATCTGATGATTGCCCGTTTGGCCAAAATACTGGGCGCGCCGGAGCAATCGGTAACCTTGATTTCGGCCTATTTCGTGCCGGGAGATGAATTGACCAATCTGCTGAACAGCTGGTCAGAAAGCGGCGTAAACGTGCGCACACTGACCAATTCACAAGAGGCGACAGATGTTTTGCCGGTTCATGCGGGGTACTCGAAATATCGGGGTGCGCTACTGGATGGGGGCGTTGAAGTATATGAGCTGAAATCAGATCAGGACAGCGCCAATCTGCGCGACATGCTCAAACGGTTTGATCTGATCGGATCGTCAACAGCAAGCCTGCACGCCAAAACCTTTGTGATAGACCGAGAACGGCTTTTTGTCGGGTCATTCAATTTCGATCCACGCTCGACCAATCTGAACACCGAAATGGGGTTTTTGATCCATAGCCCCAAAATGGCACAGCAACTGGCAAGTAATTTTGACAGGATGACAAAAGAAAGCGCCTATTACGTGACCCGGACCCAAAAGGGTGACAATTTGTGGACTGAATACACCGAAGACGGAACCAAACGCCTTTATTATACAGAGCCCAAAACCACATGGACCACCCGAACCGCAGTGCGGGTGATAAGCTGGTTGCCGGTTATGTGGATGTTGTGATCTGGAAATATTGACCGGGCGCCAAACACCCGGTCAAATTTGCTATTCAGCGGCTTTCAGCGGACTTGCCAGCACCGGAACACCCGGCATGCTGTCCTCGGCGACCAGTTCATCATCCCAGATAATCTCGGTCGTTTTGAAACCACGCGCGGTTTTACGCAGAAGCATGTCGCGTGCTGCCTTGGTTGCTTTGCCGCCAAAGAGGCGTGTGAGGATACGCCCGAACCATTTGACATAGGTAACGAACCAGACCCGCAATGCAAGGAACGAGGGCGTTACGATCAGCGTCAGGATCGTCGCGATACCAAGCCCGAACACCACCGCCGTAGCCAGCTGTTTCCACCACAGTGCAGTGGGGGAATTGATGCTGTACCCGCCACCAATGAAATCAAGGCTAAGCCCGAACATCATTGGTGCCAGACCGGCCATCGTGGTGATTGTGGTCAGTAGCACGGGGCGAATACGTACCTCGGCGGTGCGCACAATCGCCTCGATCCGCGGCATATATTGCGAGAACTCCTGATAGGTATCGATCAGAACAATGTTGTTGTTCACCACAATCCCCGCGAGGGCGACAATCCCGGTTCCGGTCATAATGATCGAGAACGGTTGTTGCATAACCATCATGCCGATCAGCACGCCAGTGGTGGACAAAACCACAGCCAACAAAACCAGGATCGAGTTGTAAAAGCTATTGAACTGCGCCAGCAGGATGATGAACATCAATCCCAGCGCACCCATGAACGCATTCTGCAGGAACGCGCCGCTTTCAGCCTGTTCTTCCTGATCGCCCGTCCATTCCCATGTCAGCGAGTTGGGCAAAGGGTTGGTGTCCAGCCATTTGGTCAGTTGTTTGATCCGTTCGTTCGCATTCATTGGGACCAGTTGGACCATTGCGTTTCCGTTGTCGACTTGGCCCTGAACGGTATACAGATCGATCGATTGCCCTACTTCTGGGACGTTATATCTGAAAGTCCTGGCGTCGCGGAATAACGATACAAACCAACTGATTTCTTCGTTCATAGTGACATTGAAAGGATCACCGTTTTCAAAGTCGCTTTCGGACAACTGATATCCGAAACCAACATCCAGAACACCTTCCTCAACCGGTTCGCCATTGTCGTCCAATGGGACCATCTGGAGGATTTTGATACCCGATATGACATCGGCCTTAACATCAAAATAGCGTTCCTGATCGACGCGGCTGATCTTGGCCAGTTTGGCCACCGGTTTGCGGGTGATGAAGTTGGACAATGGCACCAGGCCGCCGGTGGTGCGAACCTTAAGCGTATCCAATGTACTGAGCACCCGGTCGTTTTCAGGCAAACGCACCCGGATTTCGATTTCCTCGTCGCTGGTTTCAACCCGCATCGTGTCAAGCAGAATACCACGTGTGACCAGTTGTACCATCGCGCCAACGGTCGCTACATCAGCGCCAAAACGTCCGGCTTTTTCAACATCGACGTCAATTTGCCAGTCAATGCCGGGCAGCGGCAGCGTGTCTTCAACAAGGATCAGTCCCGGCGTATTTTCAAACTTTGCATGTGCTTCCAGTGCCGCAGTGGTCAGGTCGTCCCAATCGTTACCCTTAATTCGCAGATGGATCGGTTTGCCCGATCCGGGGCCCTGCTCAAGCACTTGAACTTCGGCCACAAACCCAGGGAGCTTGCGCAGTTCGGAGTTGAGTTCTTCGATAACCGTTTTGCCGTTATAGGCATCAGCGGTCTCCTGACGTTCAAGCAGGCCAAAGAACCATGTCTCGGTCTGGGTCGGGCGATCTTCCCACGGGATGATTTCAAACTGGACCTGACCTTTGGTGTCAGACGGAGCCTGAGCGCCGGGTCCGCCGGTATCAAGGCCACCATTGCCAGCAAAGGCAAAGACGTTGGTGATGGCAGGGTGGGCCGACACGACTTCTTCGACCTGACGCACCATACCGTCCGCTTCCATCAGGGACAGGTTGCCTCGCGCCCGTACGTATACGGTTGCCTGTTCCGGTTCTGAATCAACAAAGAATTCAACGCCTCTGGAATTGGCCGGGAACAACACGGCTCCCACATAGAAAACCCCGGCAAACACGGTGGCGATGGCCACAATCGGCATGATGGGATTGCCAGCGATAAGTTGGATGAATCTGCCAAACAGCGTCAGATGATGGCCCGATTCAACGCGTTTTGCTTTGCGCTCAATGCGCGCTGAACCAAGCGTGACCGAGGCAGAGAACGATCCGAACAGGAACATCAGCACACCGATGAACGATCCGGCATAGCCGCCAACGGGAACCACATAGACCGGATTGAGGATCTGCATGATGCCGATAAACATCAGATACATCGAAGGCGGCACCAACAGCGCACGCACAACCCAAGGCAAACGCGCACGCAAGCCGTCAGAAATGTCGCCAAACAACCGGCTCATGCGCCCTGTAACACCACCCATTACCGGAAGGTAGATCAACGCCACCACCAGCGACGCTGACAGAACAAAGATCAATGTAACTGGCAACATGCCCATGAACTGACCGGGCACACCGGGCCAAAACAACATCGGCAGAAACGCGCAAAGCGTCGTCGCAGTAGAGGACACGATAGGCCAGAACATCCGCTGCGCCGCCTCGACATAGGCGTGCATCGGGCCTGTACCTTCTTTGATGCGCCGGTCGGCGTATTCAACCACCACGATAGCGCCGTCCACCAGCATACCAACGGCCAGAATCAGGCCAAACATGACAATGTTGGAAATCGAAATTCCCATTATTGCCAGCAATACAAAACACAGCAGGAACGAGGTCGGGATCGCAAACCCGACAAGCAACGCCGCCCGGCTGCCAAGGGCCGACAGAACCACGATCATCACCAGAGCCACCGCTGTGAGAACCGAGCCTTCAAGCTGACCAACCATCGAGCCAACAACGCGGCTCTGGTCATTTGAAGCACCGACTTCCACCGCCGCTTGCAACTCTTCTGGCCATTTGGCCTTGGATGCGGCCAGCGTCGCTTTGACCTGATTGACTGTGTCGATCAGGTTATAACCTTTGCGTTTGACCACTTGCAAAGCCACGGTGTTCTCGCCGTCAAAACGCGCCGTGCCTTCGCGGTCTTCAAAGGTGTAGTTGATCTCGGCCAGTTCACCCAACGTCACCACACGGTCGCCGTTTGTCTTGACCGGCAGGCGGTAAACATCGCGCACATCGTTGAATGAGGCGGGGATTTTGACAGAGAACGTGCCTTGCGCGGTTTCGATTTCACCGGCGGCGATCAGCTGGTTGTTGTTCTTGACCACGTTGATCAGTTCAATCGCAGTCACGTTATAGGCCTCAAGACGCAATGGATCGATTACCACTTCGACCATTTCATCGCGATTACCGGCGATTCCGGCCTCAAGCACTGAATCCAGCCCTTCAAGATCATCCTGCAAGTCTTTGGCAATCTTGGCCATTGTCCGTTCGGGGACTGCACCGGTCAGGTTGATGATAACAATGGGGAATTCGGAAAAATTGATTTCGCTGATGTTATATTGATCGGCATCTTCGGGGAATTCGCCCTGGGCGGTGTTCATCGCATCGCGAACATCAGCCATAATCGACGTTTTGTCCCAGCCAAATTCGAATTCAAGCACCACGTTTGCGTAATTTTCAGCAGCCGTGGAAGACATCTTTTTCAAGCCATCTAGATCGGCAAGCTGGGTTTCCATCGGCTTGACCAACAGAGACTCACTGTCTTCGGCGGAAATACCGGCGAACTGAACCGAGACAATAAGCGCCGGAATTTCAATATCCGGCTCACCTTCTTTGGGCAGGTTGGCATAGGCAAAGCCACCTATTGTGATGGACAGGGCGATAAAAGCCAGAACCATGCGGGCATGTTCTGCGGCCCAGATGACGATACCTTTCATTTCGAGGCCTCGCGGTAAGTCGGATTGACCAACACACCCTGGGTCACGAAATCCTGCCCGGCGACGATGACATCAACCTTGTCAGGTAATCCGCCCACCCAGATCCCATCAACCTGATCGCGCAGCAACTTAATGGCCACAAATTTAACGATATTGTCGCTGTCCACTGTCCGCACACCCAGCTGCCCATCATTGTTCAAAGTCAACGAAGATTGCGGTAGTCTATGCGCCAATGCACCATCGGACGTGATCGCGATATCAGCTGTCTGACCATCCCGGATGGCAAGACCCGGGTTTGCAACGTTGATTTCTACAAGAAAAGTTCGGGTGGTTGGATCAGCAGAGCGACCCAGGAACGTCACATTGCCAACAACCTGTTGTCCACCGGCAAGCCGTGCGCCTGCCCGTGCGCCAACTTTGACCAGATTCACGGTGGCCTCGGGCACATAGCCAACCAGCTTGATTGGATCAAGCTGGATCACGGTTGCACACAACGATCCGGCCTGCATCAGGCTGCCAAGTTCCGCAGTGTCGGTTTCAAGCACCCCTTCAAATGGGGCGCGGATGACCAGACGATCCAATTCGGTTTGTGCAACAGCAACTGACGCTGCCGCGGATTCGATTCCGGCTTTGGTCGTATGAACGCCGGATTTGGCCGATTCGATTCCAGCTTCGGCTGAGCGAACACTGGCCTGAGTCGAGGCGACACGCGTGCTTGAGGCATATCCACCTTCAGACAGCTTGGCTGCTGCATTGTTGTTAATCCTGGCTTCTTCAAGGCGGGCAAGCGCCTCTTGCAAGCGGGCCTCTGATTCTGGAACGTGGCTTTTGGCTTCTGCCAGATTTGCCACAGCCATCGCCAGACTTGCCTGGCGTGTTCCCGGGTCAAGCTGGCACAGCAGGTCGCCCTTATTCACAAATGCACCTTTGCGCAGCGGCTCTGAAATGACGATAGCCGTGGTTTCTGCTCGCACCTCAACTTGGCGGTCAGCCTGAGTCTGGCCGCGTAAAACAACTGCATTGTCGATCGTTGTTGCCTCGGATCTCAAAACAACGACGCGAATGGCATCCGAGATCACGGCGTCTGATACATCGGTGGCCGTTTCGTTTGTCTCTGCGGTGTCGGTGGTTTGCTCCTGAGCAGTGGCATCGCCCAAGGCAAAGGCCTTTAGGGCATCGCGTTGAAAGACCGATACATACAGCCCAAATGTAACTATTATTGCAGTGATAACCGGGATCAATCGCATAATGCGTTTCCTTGACTATTCAAATAGAGAGATGGCAACAGCCTGTTTCCCTGTGTTCACATAGGGCACTATTGCGCACTGTCTAGACTAAACTAACCAGTTTAGATTATTATTTTTCACGTTTGAGTGCAAGCTAAGGCAGTATTGTGGGCTTTGGACCACTTGGCTTGGCGTGTGATGCACGTTAATAGGGATGAAATCTGACCACGGCGGGCGGGCATTTGCTACGTCGCGCGGGCAGGGACGGGGCGTAAGTCTCAGATATCACGCAGGTCAGAACCAGGGCAGAACATGAGCGATACAGACAGTTTTATTGATGAAGTGAATGAAGAAGTCCGTCGGGACCGTATGTTCGTGATGCTTAAACGCTATGGGTGGATCGCCATCTTGGCCATATTTGCGATCGTTGGCGGTGCAGCCTGGTCGGAATATCAAAAGGCGCAAGTCAAAGCGCAGTCCGAAGAACTGGGCGATGATATCATTGCGGCACTGGCCAGCAACGATTCTGCTGAACGGGCCAGCGCATTGTCCGAGGTTAGTGCACTAACACCCGGCGGGGCAGCCATTGTACAATTCCTGATCTCAGCGGCACAGGCTGATTCTGACCAGTCCGAGGCAGCAGTTACAGGACTGAACGTGATTGCCTCAAATGGTGAATTGGATGAAATTTACCGTCAGATCGCGGCATTCAAGGCGTTGACGCTGCAAACTGGCACATTGTCGTCGGAAGAGCTGCGGATCCAGTTTGAAGCTTTGGCACAACCCGGCGCACCATTGCGGTTGTTGGCAATGGAACAATTGGCACTGGTGGACATTACCGAGGGCCAAATTGAACCGGCAATCGCGCAATTGCAGGACATTTTGCAGGACGCCGAGTCAGGTCGGGACTTGCAACAACGGGTTTCCCAGTTGATTGTGGCATTGGGTGGCACTCCGGAATTTTTGCCTGGGACACAGGGCTGACCGGCAACGGGGCCAAACAGGGCAGACTAAGGCAAATCGACAGATCATAACAATAAGCAGGCCAAGGCTAATGATTGCAGCACATTTACCATCGCGCAGCGGGTTTGCGATTCTGGCGAGCGCCATGCTGGCGCTAGCGGCCTGTCAGGAACCGGAATTCATCCTGCCCGGTGAACGCGAAGATGTGCGTTCAGCTGTTGAAGGTGGAACCGTCGAAGGCGTTGCGTTCATCAACCAAAGCCGCGCCATCCGGTTGCCTGCCCAAACCAACAACAAAGACTGGGCGCAAGCCTTTGGCACTCCTGCGAACCGGGTGTCCAATGCTGCGCTGCGCAGTACCCCGCAACTGGTCTGGAGCACGCCCATCGGCGTAGGCGATGGCCGCAGACAGCGGATCACGGCTGAACCTGTTGTTGGCGGCGGTCTTGTCTACACTTTGGATGCCGCGGCACGGGTGTCGGCTATATCGCCCAATGGGGCTGTGGCGTGGACAACAAATTTGCAGCCCACGCGTGACGGGGACAAGGATGCAACAGGCGGCGGACTGGCCTATGCGGGGGGCACTTTATATGTGTCGCTTGGCTATGGCCGATTGGCCGCTTTGGATGCCACGACTGGTGGAATACGCTGGCAACAGAAACTTGAGGCCACCGGCAGCGGTGCCCCGACAGTTTCGGGTGATCTGATCTATTTAGTGGCCGGGGGCGATACGGGCTGGGCGATCAAGACTGATACCGGTCGCATCGAATGGAAGGTTTTGGGCACGCCCAGCATATCCAACGTTCTGGGGGCGCCTGCTCCGGCGTTGACCAGCAAATTTGCGGTATTCGCCTTTGGCTCGGGGGATATTGTGGCAACGTTCCGGCGTGGTGGATTGCGTCGCTGGGAAGCCACAGTCACTGCCCGCCAGTCCGGGCGCGCAGCGGCCCGCATCAGTGATGTCACCGGCAGCCCGGTCATATCCGGCAATACGTTGTTCGCGGGCAATCATTCCGGGCGTATTCTGGCCATTGCAGTGGACACCGGCGAGCGCCTCTGGTCATCGGACCGAGGGGCAATTGATCCTGTGTGGCCAGTTGGAGGGAGCTTGTTTGCTGTCACTGAACGCAGCGAAGTTGTTCGTCTAAACGCAAATAACGGTGAAATTATCTGGGCGCAGAAACTGCCCGGATTCGTCAAAGACAAGCCTAAAAGACGCGCCGCCATATTCGCGCACTACGGGCCGATTCTGGCCGGAGACCGCATCGTGACGGCCTCAAATGACGGGTATCTCAGGTTTTTTGCACCCGAAGACGGCAGCATCACTGCACAGATTTCAGTACCTGACGGGGCGACAACGGCACCTGTGGTGGCAGGAAACACACTTTACGTTGTCTCCACCAAAGGTGAATTGCACGCTTTCCGTTAACGCGCATATGGGTTAAGGGGCGCATCTGACTTTTAGCAAAGCGTGACTCTGATGTCCTTTACCCTAGCCATAGTGGGCCGCCCGAATGTGGGCAAATCCACCCTTTTTAACCGCCTTGTCGGCAAACGACTCGCACTTGTCGATGACACGCCCGGCGTGACACGTGATCTGCGCGAGGGTGCGGCGCGCCTTGGCGATCTGCGATTTACCGTGATTGATACGGCTGGTCTGGAAGAGGTCAATGACGACAGCCTACAAGGCCGGATGCGCCGTTTAACCGAGCGTGCGGTGGATATGGCCGATATCTGCCTGTTCATGATCGACGCCCGTACCGGAGTTACACCTACCGATCTGACCTTCGCGGAAATCCTGCGCAAACGCAGTGCCCATGTAATTTTGGCTGCCAACAAGGGAGAAGGATCGGCCGCCGATGCCGGTTTGATTGAGGCCTATTCAATGGGGTTGGGTGAGCCGATTCGGATGAGCGCCGAACATGGCGAAGGTCTGAACGACCTGTATTCGCAATTGATGCCCATTGCGGATCAATTTGCAGCGCAGGCTGATAACGATACACCTGAAACCGATGTTATTATTGATGAAGACATTGGTGATGATGAGATCCAGGACTATATCGCCCCGTCACATGCCAAGCCTTTGCAGGTCGCGGTAGTCGGACGGCCAAATGCTGGCAAGTCCACACTGATTAATCAAATCATGGGCGAAGATCGCCTGCTGACCGGCCCCGAAGCAGGCATCACACGTGATGCGATTTCGCTGCAAATTGACTGGGACGGCACGCCAATGCGGATATTTGACACCGCTGGTATGCGTCGTAAGGCCAAAGTGCAGGAAAAGCTGGAAAAACTGTCGGTCAGTGACGGTTTGCGTGCAGTGAAGTTTGCCGAAGTTGTTGTGGTCCTGCTGGATGCGGCGATCCCGTTTGAGCAACAGGATCTTCGCATTGCCGATCTGGCCGAGCGCGAAGGGCGCGCTGTTGTTGTCGCTGTCAACAAATGGGATGTTGAGCCGGAAAAGCAGCAAAAACTGCGTGATCTGCGCGAATCCTTTGAACGCCTGTTGCCTCAGCTGCGCGGCGCACCACTGATTACAGTTTCGGCCAAAACGGGCAGGGGGCTGGACCGGCTGCACGACGCAATTCTAAGGGCCCATGAAATCTGGAACCGTCGCGTGACCACGGCACAACTGAACCGCTGGCTGACTGGCATGGTCGAGGCGCATCCGCCACCTGCGCCACAAGGCAAACGTATCAAACTGCGCTATATGACCCAAGCCAAAACCCGCCCGCCAGGATTTGTGGTGATGTGTTCGCATCCAGACAAGATGCCCGCCAGCTACTCACGCTATCTGGTGAATGGATTGCGTTTGGATTTTGACATGCCCGGTACGCCGATTCGGTTGTTCCTGCGTTCACAAAACGACCAGAACCCGTTTAAGGGGCGAAAAAAGAACAAGCCCAGCAAGCTGCGCAAACACATTGACGGGCGGCGTACAGACCGATGAGGCAGGAAGCCTTTGGCAAGAGTATTTGGAACGAGAAGAAATTAGGCGCGTGTTCTGCTGCTAACGATTGAATTTTGTGTAAAAATCTGTGATTGAAGGGTTAGGTTTGTAAAGATTGAGGGCCGCCATGAATTTGCGGGAATATACGCGTCAGTATTGTGAAAAAAACAATTGGATTGCATCGCTAAGCTACTTCGGTACGTTCGCGGTCTATTTTTCCTCACTTTATCTGGCGATCACTTACGTGCACCTGTGGTATGTTCTGGCCCCGATGGTGGTAATTCATGCGTTTTCAGCCGTGCGCCTTTATGTGCTGCAGCATGACGCCGGGCATCATTCCCTGTTCAGAACCCGTGGGCAGAACGAATTGGCCGGGCATGTGCTGTCCCCGTTCACCTTCGCGCCGTTTGAGGTGATGAAACAAAATCACAACCTGCACCATGCCAATATTGGCAATCTTGAGCATCGTGAAACCGGCGAAATCAACACCATGACCCTGCGCGAATGGAATGAGGCCGGTTTCTGGGAGCGACTGGCTTATCGGCTGTATCGCAACCCGTTCATTCTTGTGCCGTTGGGGGCACTGTTCACCTATTTCATCCGCTATCGCTGGCCCAAGAACACCACGCGATTTGGAGTAATGGGCGTGCTGCTGCACAATGTGGTGATCGTATTTTATCTATTCGGGCTTTATGTATTGTTCGGCTGGACCGGTATATTGGTCTGGCTAGGGGCAAGCCTGCTTGGCGGGATGATCGGTGTGTTCCTTGTTTATCTACAGCATAATTTTGAGGACACCTATTGGGATCGCCGCCCTGACCTGGATCCGCAAATCGCGGCGATTCAAGGATCGTCCGCTCTCGATTTCGGTTGGTGGTTTGATTTGACGGTAGCCTGCATCACGTTGCACGACATCCATCATTACAATGCCCGCATCCCGTCTTATCGGCTGCGCGCCTGCCATTACAACCTGCCCGACGAATGGGCCCCACGCCGGATCAAATTCCCCGAAGCGGTGGCCGCATTGACCCTGAAACTTTGGGATGAAGAACGAAACCGGTTGGTGCCGTTCCCCAAGCGATCAGAAAATGACGCAGCTATAAACGCCTAAACCAGCACCCCGTCGGCACCCAGTGTCAGTTTGCCGCCCAGATAGGGGGCCAGCACGTCTGG
>PIVL01000858.1 GCA_003354145.1 Paracoccaceae bacterium | reverse complement strand
AATCAGATCATGCCGCTTGGCAAAATCACACACGCCTTGCAGTTCTTCTCTGCTCCAGACGCGACCACCGGGGTTGTGCGGAGAGCATAGAATCAGCATGGTTTCTGATCCGGTCATTGCCGCATCATAGGCGTCAAAATCCATCTCATAGCGGCCGTTGTCCAACGTCAGCGGGCATTCAACGACCTTGCGGTCAGAATTTTTGATGACCCTGGCAAAGGCATGATAGACTGGCGAGAACAGAACGATGCCATCACCGGGTTTGGTAAAAGCGTCCAAACAAACGCCACAGGCGTTCACGAGGCCGGTAGTGGTGAATATCCAGGACGGATCGATTTCCCAGTTGTGACGGGTTTTCATCCACCATTGAATCGCAGCCTCGTATTCACCTTTGTGGTTGGTATAGCCATAAACGCCATGATCAAGCTGTTCGCGCAGTTTGTCCAATACGCAGCCGGGGGCCGGGAAATCCATGTCGGCGACCCACATCGGCAGCCCGTCATCAGCGGAAACACCATAGATGTTTTCCATTTGGTCCCATTTCACAGAATGGCTGCCACGGCGGTCGATTGGGGCATCAAAACGCATCATTTTCTCCTGTTTGTTGCTCGGTGTCATACCCAAATATACATCGGGTGCAAGGGGGCGTTGCAGCGCACGGAGCAATCGCTTAAATCCAGCAGTATGAAACGCAATATTCTCATCCATCCCGATCCCCGCCTGAAAAAGATCTGCGCGCCTGTGCCTGATATCACAGACGAGCTGCGCAAGCTGTCTGATGATATGCTGGAAACCATGTATGATGCTCCAGGCATTGGTCTGGCCGCGCCTCAGTTGGGGGTGTTGCATCGCCTG
>PIVL01000857.1 GCA_003354145.1 Paracoccaceae bacterium | reverse complement strand
TAGTAGTAGTAGTAGTAGTAGTAGTAGTAGTAGAAGTAGTAGTAGTAGTAGTAGTAGTAGTAGTAGTAGTAGTAGTAGTTAGTAGTAGAAGTAGTGCAAGTAGTGACAGAACTGCCAATTCATCTAAGGAACTCAGTATCAAAATAACGTGTGTGACCAGTCCATGGGATTACCCTGTTTAAACAGGCCGCTTTGGAAATAGTTCCCCATTTCTTCGAATAGGATGCGCTTGGCGCAGTGCAGCTAGCTCACACAGATGTTGTGTATGTGTTTGTATATTGGTACACAATTATATACATTAACGGTAGCTCAGCTGTGAATTCAATATCATTTTGTTCATTCGTGTGCATTTCACGTTTACTGCAATGTGACTTGCCATATATATATGTGTGTGTGCATGCATGGCCCATATCATTTTTGTGTTGTCGCTTACACCGGCTGCGACTCAAGAACACTGCAATGCCGTCCAAATTACCGTTTCTTCTTTGCAAGGGCAGCCGGTGAAAACTATTACGTGGAAATACGAAGCTCCAGCCGGTGTATACAACAAGCGGCCGGTGTATACCACAAGCGACCGGTGTAAATGGTAATGCCGGGAGACCCTGCCCCCCCCTATGCTCCTTATGGCCCGCCTCTTTATGCATCTATGGTCCACATATGTCCCGGTGACCCCTATGGTCCACCACCTTATGGTCCCAACCCCCAACCTCCTCTATGATCCTAATGGTTCTACCCCTATGGTCCCTTTGGTCTCCTCCCTATGGTCCCTATGGTCTCCCTCCCTCTGGTCCCTAAGGTCGCCTTTTACTGGCTCGTTTCGTCTTACACCTTGCCGGCCGCCCTTGCCTCGGCCAC
>PIVL01000856.1 GCA_003354145.1 Paracoccaceae bacterium | reverse complement strand
GATTGCTCCGTGGATCAATGCCTTAAGTTCGGCCCGTGACGGATATGAGCTGGACGGCGACAACTGGGTGAAGAATACCACGCTAAGATCCAGCGTGCGGTCGATCCAGAATCCGGTCGACGCCATACCACCCCAGCTGAAATCACCGACGCTACCCGGAACACCCACCCGACCAGGATCAAGCAGCACACTGCCGCCAATTCCAAAGCCCACGCCCTCCATGGGCTGCTCGGCAAAGCTTTTGGCGCCCATTGATGCAATATCGCCGGGCAAATGGTTGCGCATCATGAAATCCACGGTGTGCGGCGATAACAATCGCCCACCATCACATGACCCACCCCTGCGCAACATTTCGGTAAAGGCCGTATAGTCGTCGATCGTGCCCACCAAACCACCGCCACCAGACCGCATTGTAGACGAATAATAGGGGGATTTTTCATAACTGTCCGTCAGACGCAGTGTTTCAGCAGTGGCTCCGCTCGTGTCCAGTGTCATCGCGTCGCCTGCAAGTGGTGTATACAGAGACGCAAACCGGTCACCGGTGCCCTCGGGTACATTAAACGCTGTTTTGGTCATCCCGAGAGGTGCAAAAATCTCGTCCGCAAAATACTGGCCCAACGATTTGCCCGAGGCGACTTCGATCACACGGCCAATAATATCGATACCCACCGAATATTCCCATCGGCTTCCCGGAGCAAACGCCAGAGGCATCGTGGCCACCTGGTCGGCCATCTCGGCCAACGTGCCTTTGCCGGGGCCAAAATCTCGTTTGTGTTCGGCCATCACTTGCGACACCAAACCGGGGTTGAACGAATAGGTTAGACCGCTTGTATGGGTCAACAATTGCCGGATGGT
>PIVL01000406.1 GCA_003354145.1 Paracoccaceae bacterium | reverse complement strand
GATTTGGCGATCTCGGGGCTGACCACCACCAGCGCGCCGCCGCCATCCGAGATGACACAGCAGTCGAGCCGATGCAGCGGGTCGCAGATCAAGGGTGAATTCACCACATCCTCGACCGTCACCACGTTGCGCAGCATCGCGTGTTCGTTGTGCTGGGCGTGATGGCTGGCCGCCACCTTGACCCATGCGAGTTGTTCCGAGGTGGTGCCGAACTCATACATGTGCCGCATCGCGGCCATGGCATAAAGATTGGTCACCATCGGACCGTACGGCAATTCGAATCCGCGCTCCGGCAGATCGTCGCCCCGGGCACGCGACCCGAGGGTTTGCAACCCTTCGGCACGTGGACGGCCGGCAAGTGTGATAAGAGCGACGTTGCATTTGCCCACCGCAATTGCGTTCATTGCGTGGCCCAGATGTACCAGATAAGACGAGCCACCCGTTTCGGTGCAATCGGTATAGGTCAGGTTCAGGCCCATATATTCGGCCAGCGACATGCCGCCCAGTCCGGGCACCGAGCCATCGCAAAAGAATCCGTCGACATCGTCTTTGGTCAGCCCCGCATCGGCCAAGGCGCCACGCGCCGCCTCGGCGTGCAACATGGGCACGGTCTTGTCCAAGGCCTTGCGCGTGGGGTGTTCAAAAATGCCTGCAATATAGGCTTTGGCCGGTCTGCTCATGGTGGTCCCTTCAGTAGGATTTCGGCAGGCCAAGCGCTTTCTCGGCCAGATAACAAAGGATAAGTTGCGGGCTGATTGGCGCGATCCGATGAATCAGCGCCTCACGCATGTAGCGCTCGACATGAAACTCTTTGGCATATCCCATACCGCCAAGGGTCATCACCGCGTTGGTGGTTGCCTTGAATGCCGCCTCGCCTGCCAGATATTTTCCGGCGTTGGCCTCTTTGCCGCATTCCAGCCCCGCATCGTACATAGCGGCTGCGCGAAATGCCATCAGGTTGGCAGCCTCAAGTTCGGCCCAGCTTTCCGCCAGCGGATGTTGAACACCCTGATTCATACCAATCGGACGCCCGAACACCACGCGGTCACGCGCATAGGTCGACGCCCGGTCCAGCGCACAGCGCCCGATCCCGACCAGCGACGCGGAAATCAGTATACGCTCGGCATTCAGCCCGTGCAGCAGGTAACGAAAACCCTTGCCCTCTTCGCCGATCAAATCCTCTTTGGGGATTTTCAGCCCGTCGATGAACACCTGATTGGAATCGACGCATTTGCGGCCCATCTTGTCGATCACCCGCGCCTCGATATAATCGTGATTGAAATCGGTATAGAATAACGACAACCCATCCATAGGACGGGCGGTTTCGCTCTCGTCCTTGGTGCGTGCAATCAGCAGCATCTTGTTGGCTTTTTGTGCTGTCGAGGTCCAGGTCTTTTGCCCATGCACCACGTAATGCTCACCATCCCACACCGCACGGGTTTTCAGCCGTGTGGTATCAAGTCCGGTGTTCGGTTCGGTGACCGCAAAACAGGCCGTGTCCTCACGACTGATAATCGGTGGCAGCCAGCGGCGCTTTTGCTCGTCCGTACCAAACACTACGACCGGGTTGAGCCCGAATATATTGATCGCGATTGAGGCAAACCCCGCATTGGCAGCGCCGGTTTCGGTAATCGCCTGAACCATGGTCGCAGCCTCGGTGATCCCCAACCCTGAACCCCCGTATTCCTCGGGCATAGCAATGCCCAGCATTCCAGCTTTTGCCACCGCATTGCAGAATTCATCCGGGTATTTACCGTCGGTGTCGCGTTCCAACCAGTATTGATCGTTGAACGGTTCGCACAATTTGGCGATACTGTCGCGGATCATCATCTGTTCTTCGTTGTATCCGATGTTCATTTTCTGGTTCTCCCACTCAGTTCGTGCCAATATGCGAACAGCATTCTTACACGCCGATCGTATAGCCACCATTCACTGACAAATGCTGCCCGGTGATGTAGCTCGCGGCTTCAGACAGCAGGAATGCCACGGGCTGGCTGACCTCTTGCGGTGAGGAAAATCGCCCCATCGGCACCTGAGCCATTATCCCGTCGCGAAATTTCTCCGAGCGGATCACCTCAGTCATTGGCGTTTCAACCACGCCAAACAGCACGGTATTGATGCGGATGCCTTTGCCGGACCATTCGCGTGCCGAACTCATCGTTAGCCCCATGACACCGGACTTGGCCGCACCATAGTTGATCTGGCCGATGGTCCCGCGTCGCCCCGCGTCTGAACTGATATTCACAATAGACGCAGGCGAGGAATCACCGGACTCGATCCGTTCCAGCATATGGCGTCCGACCGCCTGTAAGCAGTAAAAAACACCGCTCAGGTTCACGTCGATCACCGATTGCCAGGTTTCCACTGTCATGTTTTTGGCCATCGCTGCCCGTACGATCCCGGCGTTGTTGACCAGCCCGTGGATAGCGCCATTGTTAGCCACAGCCTTGTCCACCATTCCCTGAACAAAAGCCGGATCAGCAACCGAACCGACATGCGCTTCGACCCGCTCGCCCAGATCGCGCACGATCGCATTTAATTTGTCGGCCTGCATGTCATTCAGGATCACAGTGGCCCCCAGCCCATGAGCCAGACGCGCAACTGCTTCGCCAATCCCCTGTGCAGCCCCAGTCACAATGATATTTCGGCCCGTCAGGTCCATTGGATTTTGCATGTCTATTCCCTTTTTTGCCACGTGCAGTATGAACTGGAATTTGTTCTGATATGCGATCTTTGTTCTGTTATACACATATACATTAGTTGAACAAGTCCGATTGGTCAGGAAAAGATGCGCTGGGAAGCCAATTCGGCATTCGCAGAGTCACATCAGCCCTGGTGCCGATGCTCCTGCGCCAAGTACAGATGCAGCTTGTGTCCGGCCATTTCCTAATTCCTATTGAAATTCGATAACGGATCGCAGAACCTTGCCGGGTATTGCCAAGTTGTTGGCCGCCGCTTGCGAATTATGGCCAATGGTTGGATCACGCTGCCATTTCTGCGGTGTAGTCCGACCAGAGGTTAAATGCATCGGTGCGGGCATGGCGGTATGAGGTTGCGGTGAGTTGATAGCGGCGAGGGCGGAAAATCAGGTTGATCTGGTCATGCGCGGACAGAAATCTCTGAGCCTGGCGGTGGGACTTGAACCGACCGAATATTTTCTCTCGCTTGCAGGTCGGCCGATGCGACACTTCGATCGCATTGTTTAGGCCTTTGTGGGGGCGGTGGTCAGCGTCCGGGGCCAGTATTTTGATCGGTTTGGTATAGCTGCGCAATTTGTCGGTGATGACGACCCTTGGCTCACCAAATCGGGCAACCAATCTTTGGAAAAAACGCTTTGCGGCTTTGGCGTTCCGCCGCGTTTGTACAAGAATATCAAGAACGTCGCCATTTGCGTCAATTGCCCGCCAAAGCCAATGCTTCTTGCCACGGATTGTGATCACGACCTCGTCCAAATGCCACTTGTCGTTCGGCCGCGGGCGATCTCTACGGATGCACTTTGCGAAATGGGGACCAAAGCGGTTT
>PIVL01000855.1 GCA_003354145.1 Paracoccaceae bacterium | reverse complement strand
GAATACGAAATGAAAGCCATTGCGTTTGCGGCAGAAGGCGACTGTGATTCCACCAACGATCTCGGATGGGAAGCTGGTGACAACCATGTTTTCACCGTGACCTCGCAAGGCCAGGACGTCACTGAGCCGTGGAACTAGAACAACTGCTGATCAATGATACTACTTGTATGGATATTTTCCAGTCGTGAAGTGGATCTCGTTGGACTGCGATATTTGAATTCCGTGGATGCGAAGTAACTGTCGAATCCATCGGACCAACGAGCACGCGACGGTAGGAAGAAGAAAAGTGACCGATGGAACACCGAGGTTGCGAACACGTGTTGGATGTGTTAGCGAACGATGGATCGTTCACCACTCGAACACATGCGTGATCTGTTTCCCGGTTTGGGCACGGTACCGAGATTCGTGGATCATCCCGAGGAAGGTATCGAGGATAGCTTGACGTGCGCATAGTTCTTTGCTATGGCACGTCCCTAAGATTGGCTAACTCCCAATTGCTTCGTCCGTACAATGAACTTCAACAAACACACAACAACCATACACAAAAGCAACAACCTATCTGATTAAGTGAACAACAATCGCAACATATCCCGTACGTTGACCAAATCATTCTAGACCCTGATTTGGAAGACAAGATATCCGTCCCATTCGAGCGAAATCCTTTGCAAGAAAGGCAATCTTTGCGTGATCGTATTGACGAAATTTGTGTATGGGTTACAAGGATTGTGAGGAGGAGACATTTCCCACAATTTATGGGACACGCGATCCCAAAAATGGGTTCTCCCCGCATCAAATCCCCAAAACCAAAACCACTCATTCCACAAGCTTGTAACCCTAACCCGAACCCAAACAAGCC
>PIVL01000405.1 GCA_003354145.1 Paracoccaceae bacterium | reverse complement strand
CGCGCGCTGCAGAAGGGCACGATGGTCTACGACAACCGGAGCGTGGTGCCGTACAACCCTCGTCTCTTGCTCATGTACCGGTGCCACGTCAACGTGGAGGTGACGTTCGGTATCCGCTTCATCAAGTACATCTACAAGTACACCTACAAGGGGCATGACCGCGCGTCAGTGGAGGTCGCGCCGGAGCCGTCGCCGGATCTGCCGACGCGCCCGAGCGGCAGTGGCGCCTCCAGCTCCACCGCACCGGCTCCTGCGCGTTCGCGGCCTGCACCCGCTCACCCGTCGAGCGCGACCGCGCCATCGGCGCGTGGCGAGCCGTCGGCCTGTCGCGGACAGCCGGCTGGAGTGGCTTCAGCCGTCCCTCGCGGCGTTGCTGCGTCCGCGCGGGACAATCCGGACGAGGTGTCGCGCTACGTGAATACGCGCTACGTCGGTCCTTCTGAGGCGTGCTGGCGGGTGTTGCTGCTGCCGTTACACGGGCTTTCGCACAGCGTGGAGCGGCTGGCCGTTCATCTCCCCGAGCAGCAGCGCATCGTGTTCCGAGACGGCAGCGAGGCGTTCGCGCTGGAGGGCAACGCCGCACATCGCTCGACGCTATTGGCATGGTTCGAGTTCAACCGTCGCAGCGCGCAGTTCCGCGACGTGCTGTACGGCGACTTCCCTGCCGTCGCGATCTACGACAAGAGCGCGGCTCGTTGGCACGCGCGCAGCGCTTCGCAGCGCGTGCAATGGCGATGCTCCTGGAAGCTAAGTCGTCTGCTCGCGGCCGCGCCTGCGGAGGGCGATCGCTTCTTCCTGTACATACTCCTGCTCAACGTGCCGGGCGCTGGCTCCTTCCGAGAACTGCGCACGTGTGCCGGCGAGACGCATGCGTCGTTCCGCGCCGCGTGCATCGCGCGCGGTCTCATCGACAATAACCGTGAGTACGAGCTGGCCTTGGAGGATGCCGCGCAGTTCCGCTCCGCCGCCGGCATGCGCCGTATGTTCGCGATGCTGCTGCTCAACGCGGACGTTGCCGACCCGCTGGCGCTGTGGGAGGGGTTCGCAGAGGAGATGTCGGCCGATCTGCCGGCGGTCGCGGGCGCTGCCGCTCATGCGGCGCCGTCCGCGCTGGCGCTGGTGGCGGACCTGTTGGCGGCGCACGGGCACAGCCTGGCGGACTTCGATCTCCCCGACGCGCCGGGCGGCACGACGCACCTGCTGTACCGGCGCGAGCTGCGCCTAGCACGCAGCTACGACCCCGCAGCGCAGGCCGAGCTGGCTCTGTCGAGACGTGCTACGATGAATTCTAGCCAGGCACTCGTGTACGACCGTGTGGACGAGATACTCCGCGTCGCCGAGCCGGGCGGCGCGCTTGCCACTCGGGTGCTCGTGGACGGCGCTGCCGGCACCGGCAAGACGTTCCTGTTTGAGGCAGTCCTCGCCTTGGCGCGCTCGCTCCGGCACGTGGTTGTGGCGTGTGCGTGGTCCGGTCTGGCCGCTGCTCTCCTCCCTGGTGCCCGGACATGTCACGCCGTGTTCGGCTTCCCGGTGCCGTTGCCGGCCGAGGGTCGCTTGATGAATGCCAGCCCACGCACGGGTCGCGCCGAACTGCTGCGCGTCGCGACCGTTCTCGTGTGGGACGAGCTGTTCATGTGTCCGGCCCGTGCGATCGACGACGTGGACGCGGGACTGCGCGACCTCTGCGAGAGCCAGCTGCCGTTCGCTGGCAAGCTGGTGCTGTTCGGCGGCGACCCCCGGCAGACGCTGCCGGTGATGCCGCACGCGACGCGCACGGAGCAGGTTGAGGCGAGCGCTCGACGTGCCGACGCGCTTCGTCTGCACGTGACGATGGCCGTCACGCTCCAGGCGAACATGCGCGCCAGCGTCGACCCCGAGTTCGCTACGATGCTACTCGCTGTCGGCAATGGCGCGGCCGAGCCCGTCGCGCGGGTGTCGCCGTGCAGCGTCGTACTGCCTGGGCGCCTGCGGCTCAGCAGCTCCGACGAGTCCGCGCTGCTCGCGTGGGTGTACGCGGACTGCGAGGCAAAGGTAGGCCGTTTGCTGCGCTCGGCGCGGTACGGCCGTGCATGCGCGGAAGACGTCGACGAGATAGCCCAGCGTGGCGTGCTCGCCCCCAGGAACGACCAGATCGCCGGTGTCAACCAGTACATGCTCGAGCGACTATCCTTCGGCGAGCGGTGCCGATACATGAGCACCAACCGCCTTCGCGACGCGACCACGCGGCGAGGCGGCGATGACGCGACGCTTGCGGACACCGATTTCTCGACGGAGGCGCTTCAGTCTGTCGAGGTCGCGGGCCTGCCGCCGCACGAGCTCGTCCTGGCACCCGGCTGCGTGGTGGTCTTCATGCGCAACCTGAGCTTTGAGGACGGCCTCATCAACGGCGTGCGCGCACTGGTTGTCGACTGCCGGCCGCGTGTGGTGCGCGTGCTGCTGCTGACGGGTCCGGGCCGGATGTCGCTCGCGCTGGTGCCGCGCATTCCGATGACGGCTGAGCCGGGCGAGCTGCCCGTGCCGCTGGTGAGGCGACAGCTTCCACTCCGCCTCGCCTGGGCGATGACGATCAACCGTGCGCAGGGGCAAACGCTGCGCCGGTGCGGCGTGATGCTATCGACGCCGTGCTTCGCCCATGGCCAGCTCTATGTCGCGCTGAGTCGCGTACGGCGCTTCGCGGACGTGCGCGTGTGGCTGCGCGACGATGACGCGCAGGGCTCGTTGCTACCTGGACGCGCGGACTTCGTCACGGACAACGTCGTGTTCGGCGAGGTGCTCGCGTGACGCGGAGCGCGGGCTGCGTCGGCGCGAGTGTGCGTGCCGTGCTCGTTGGCACGGCTATGTTCGACGGCTGCGGTCTGCCCCCCTCGCCGGCGCGGTATGTGCGCGTGCTTGCCGAGACACGTGCGCGGACAGCGCGGTCACTCTCGCGGTTCTTCCAGCCTGCAGGCGGCCGCGCGATGTCGGCGTGCCTGATGCGATAGCGCGCGGTGCGCTCGGGCCGTCGCGTTCTGCTGCGTGCTCTCGGATTGGCCTTGTCGAACGCGTGCCGCTTTTTGCCCCTCTCGCCATTCAGATTGCGGGACGCTGATCCCGGTTGTCCGTCACGGCCGCGTAATACAGCGATACGTCATGCACCGCGTCCGGTCACGGTGATTGACTCGGTGCTGGTCAGTGTGTGAGCATACGCGCGCAGCTGACGCTCGTCCGACACCAGGCCGCTCGAACGGGCCGCTCGTCTCGGACGACGGCCGTGAATGGATACCTTGTCCGCCGCATGTGGTCGGCGTAGGCGTGCCGCGCGTTCTGCCTCGTCATGCCATTGTCGAAGGACGTTCGCATGTAGCGCCTGCAATATGCTACTGGCCGTACCACCGGTTGCCCTGAGATTGATCGTTCCGGACGACGGCCTGATCGCGCTGTGCGCACGCGCGCTTCCTGCTCGCCGTGCGCGCGCAACGTGCTCGCACGCAAGGTCGCGTGCAAGCGCAGCGCGAGTGGTTCATGCGCTGCGCCGTCTGGACAG
>PIVL01000854.1 GCA_003354145.1 Paracoccaceae bacterium | reverse complement strand
TCGCCGTTATCCTGTATCAAAGTGACCAAAATTTGCGCATCGATACCCTTGTCCGGGTTTTTATCTTTATATGTTTCAATGGCTTCTCCGGCATTCTTGATCAAGTTCGTCAAAGCCTGAGACATCATCGTCGCATCAATTTCAACCATCAGCGCAGTACCCGGCAACTCTGCCACGACACGTACATCGGGTTGGCCAGTTTGCTGCAACAGAACCGCATCCGCCACCAATTTGGTCAGATCTTCGTTACGGCGTTCTGGTTCCGGCATTCGTGCGAATTTTGAGAATTCATCAACAATGCGGCGCAAATCATTGGTTTGGCGGATAATAACATCAGTCATATCGTCCAGGTTTTGGCTGTCATCTCCTAGCATCGGTGAGAATTTTCGCTTGATCCGTTCGGCGCTAAGCTGAATTGGGGTCAGCGGATTCTTTATCTCATGGGCGATGCGGCGGGCTACGTCACCCCAGGCCGCCATGCGTTGTGCACTGACAAGATCGGTAACGTCCTCAAACGTCACCACATAACCCTCAAGGCTGCCATCTACCTCGCGCCTTGTGGCCATCCTGACCAAAAAATTCTCAAGCCGCCCCTGACGTGAAACCTTGACTTCACCCTGTGATACCTCGGTGTGCCCGTTTTTAAGTACATCAAACAATGGGCCAAATTCTGGCACCGCAACGCCAAGCACTAACGAATGTTCGTCCCCGGACCAGTCCAGCAACCGTTCTGCTGACCGGTTTACAAAGGTAACGCGCCCATCGGGGTCTAGTCCGACAACTCCGGAAATGACCGATGACAACACAGAATCGAACAACCTTCGGCGCCGTTCTATCTGCAGCGTATTGGTCAATA
>PIVL01000404.1 GCA_003354145.1 Paracoccaceae bacterium | reverse complement strand
ATGAGTTTTCATCATTCCAGCTGCAGGTGGTAGTTCGCCGTTGCGATCAAAGCCTGCGTCCATGTCATCAAACGCATCGCGCCATTGCTGCGGGAGTTGATCGAACGGCACCGATTTGGACAGTTTCCTGCGCCGATTGAAATTCCTTCGAGACCGCTTTTTGTCTTTTAACCGTACGGCCTCTGCCAAGATCAGTATCGACGGGTTCCCAGGGAAAATCGTCGCCATCGCGAACTTGAGTCTACGGAGCATGATTCCGCACGCTCGCGTGCCATTGAAACGATGAAATTCTTGAACAGTCAGCTCGGTAAGAGAGGTGATACTCCGGTCTTCCAGAAAGGCGAGAAAGTCATCGACTAAGCGAAGTTCATACACCGTTGCGCATCCTATATTTGGTGCTCCAATAAAAGGGTCCCAACGCTTTTGCTGTAGAATTTCCTGCTTGCTGCGGTAGTCGGGAGTCTTCATTTGACAACTCCCGTCAGATCGAGAATGAATTTTTGCACTTCTGCGCGCTTGGCTCGTTCGTTGACCCACGCGTAGTTTCTGCGCACCGTCGCTGGCGTATCGTCGAGCAAACGCTCCAGCAGATCGCAACGGCCAGGATTGTGCTGCAACAGAAGTGATGCCAGCCCATGCCGAAATTTATGCGGTGTCATCGGCAGCCCTGCTGCGCGTGTATGCCGTTTGAACCAGCGCAGGAAGGTCCCGTATTCCAGTGCTTTACCGCTCTTGAAACCTGGGAACAGATGAACACTTTCATCGTGGTGTTCATAGAGAGGCCGGATGTGTTCCAGATACCAAAGAATGACTTCCAAGCCGTTCAAATTGTTCGGCTGAATCGGCGCCCAGATGGTTACGTTATTCTTAGTGTGTTCGGCGCCGAGATCGATTGTTGCATGTTTTGTTTTTCCTGACGGTAGATGGAAGGTTCTACCAGGGCCGCGAAAAACCAGCTCCAAAGCGCTTTCGATCCGGATGGGCGCTCCCCGGGTTTCGAGGGCGCAGATGGCGGCAACTGTGCCTATCTGCCGGATCCGGGCAGTCTCGTTGGATGTAGGGGCATTGCTGTTTTCAGAAAGGTTTTCGAGCAGTGTATTAGCTTGATTACGCAAATGCACATGCATCGACAGGAACGTCATTGTTTGTTGTGGTGATGCCAACAGGTGTTCACAGAACTTGCGCGATGTGGGTGACATGTCGTTGCTCGCCTGCTTTCCTCCCTTCAAGAACCTGTTCGCTCTGAGATGGCCTTTCATGGGGGAGGGGTCCACGCCGTTTCTGGCCATGACAACATAGTTGGATTTCAGGTAATCGAACGCTGTTCTTGCTGAAATATGGCCCTTTTGGTTTTCGTGTTGGCTCCAATACCGAACGGCATCCGCCGCATACTCAGGCGTCATAAGGTCTCGCAGGACCAAGTTGGTTTGTGGATGTAACCGACCACTCCGCAATAGCGTGCTGACGAATTTCCGCATCGCCGCCAGCTTGAAATTCACATTCGAAACCGAAGCTGCATCCACGTACTCCCGCTCAACGGGATCGAATTCGGTCAGCGTGGCATTGTGAACCCATTCATCGATTTCATCTGCGATGTGTGTCGGAATGAGATGAAGGTTTTCCTGGCGGCGAGGTTTGGGCGCAGGAAAGGGAGCTTTGGGTAGAAAACGGCAAACATTGTCGTCGTGGCGCAATCTGTTCAGTGTTCTCAATGCTCGCTGAAGTGTTTTCCATTCATTGGTTTCGAGCATTGGGGAAATGCTGTCCAACCAATCCTGGCTTACGTCGTTTGGTTTGATATCACCGGTCCGCGCAACGTCTGCCAATTTCCGAACTGGGATGAGAATTTGTTTGGCTGGTGCTTTTTGGGGAGACGCTGTGACGGCATTCGGCTCCAGCGCTTTCAGCAATTCTGCCCAGTCATCGCGTCGCGCACGTCGCGCCTTTGAAGAGTTCGCTTCGCCGGTGGCACCTTTGACCGCAGCGATGATTTTGCGCCGCGTCGCTTTGTATGCCTTTTCAGATTTGCTGAGAGACGGATTAAATCCATCGAGTGGTAGGCTCTGCTTGATAATGTGGAGATTAGCAGGGACTTGGCTCAGGCCGAGATTATCAGTCAGCTGCGAAAAGCGCCCGACTGCATTGGCATAATCTCTGTTGTTCGCGTTCAACGCCCACGATTGGACGTCCTGTAAAGTCATTGCTGCGATAGGGTTTTGAAAGCTCATATGGGTCTCTTTTTTTGTCCGCTAAATGACATATTGGCCGTTATTCCCAAAACCGAAGCGCAAAATGACAAATAATCCCCCACTTGCCTGACCCGAAAGTTTGGGGGTGTTTGTCATTTTGTCCCTTCGGCCTGTCATCTGTCCGTTAATCGACCAATTTCCTGCCCGGGTGTCATTTTCGCGGGATGTGGATGTTGAAGTAGGCATGGTTGCACCCTGCTGACAGACAAAAGAAAACCTCCTTCCCGGGTGCAGGAAGGAGGTAGGTCTGGTGGCGGAATTCGGGAAAAGGATGGTTTGGTTCAATTCGGTCGGGGCGGAACCATGAACATGTTGACTGCAGAAGGAACCGATGCCCGGGAAGGCTTGGGCTCTTTTTCCTTCGGTGTTGAGTTTTGCTTCGCTTTGTCAGGGACGAAAGATAGGCTTTCTTGCCTGCGCTCGAACGGCATCGGTTCGCCCAGGATCCAGGACTGGATTTCGGCCGGGAGATACAGGCGCTTGCGCGGGCCAAAATCGATGTGGGCCGGGATGGATTTATCTCGGTGCTCGCCTTCGCTTCGGCGACGGGTTGTCTTCACGTTCTCCCCCAGCATTGCGGCCACGTCCTTCAGTGCCAGCAGAGGAGTTTTTAAGACATCCGGATCTTTCACCGTCACCAGGTCGAGGCCAAGGGCAACCCAGATTCTGAGCCAGGGATAGCCCATGCCCCGCCTTGGCACGGCCATGGCTTTCATGACATCTGGCACAGCGGTTCGGTCTACACGGAAGAACTGGGCTAGGTCCTTGACCGTAGCTATATCCGGCTTCCATTTGGGTTGGTCTGATTGTTCCATTTGCTCTCCATTTCTGGAGAGGAGATGGGTTCGGGGCTGTTTTCAGGAAAATGGTTTCAGATCGGACCAACAACATTTTTTTGAAGATGGGCGTATTGCTGACTTTCTCTGCAAGTGCGAACCAACCCTGCCGAGACATTGGAAGCCGACGTTCAGGCAACCCTGAAACTGGGTTTCACTCTGCACCGCCGCATGACCGCAAAGAGCCCAGAGCGGCCGGATCGAAATCGCGCTCTTCGCTCCCGCAGCAAACTGATTGTCCAGACCGATCCGAAAACTGCGCTGCAGCGCAGCCGTGAAAGCGGCCATTCATTGGGGGCGCAGCGAAGTTTGTAGGGCCGATGACCGAGTTGCGGACGGAGCGGCCTGATGCGGTTGCGGCGAAATCACGCCGCAATTGCGCTGACACGAGGGGAGCAACAACG
Source organism: Paracoccaceae bacterium (assembly GCA_003354145.1). Classification (GTDB taxonomy): domain Bacteria; phylum Pseudomonadota; class Alphaproteobacteria; order Rhodobacterales; family Rhodobacteraceae; genus NORP181. Next base: position 35 of record PIVL01000404.1, on the reverse strand, counting down.
GGTTCAATTTCCGCGCCGCAGAAATTTTTCCGTTT
>PIVL01000853.1 GCA_003354145.1 Paracoccaceae bacterium | reverse complement strand
GGGGGGGGGGGGGGGGGGGGGGGGGCGCGCGGGGGGGGGGGGCGGGGGGGGGGGGGGGGGGGGGGGGAAGGGGGGGGGGGGGCATTGGAGGGGGATAATTTCGTTGTAACGATGTTTGCACCTAAGGCGTTTTTTGCATGAAATTTGGTCATTTTTGCCACCCCTATAGGGCTTTTTCAATTCATATAGGGGACACCCAATAGGGGTCGCAAAATCATACCCAGGAGTACTGTTTGAATGTCACGAAATGTACGTCTCGTCGGGACGATCCGTACGCCAAAATCAGTAAATCTGTTTTTCGCTTCCCTAGGGCACGGCTGCGACGCCAAACGTCTAGAGGTTCGTCCGATCCCTTAGACAGTTCAACGAATTCAATCCTCCTTTGCACTTTCTGGCATGCGGCTGCCCTTAGGTCTGGGCTAACGCACCCCTAGGCCGCCCAATAGGGAGCAAAAATCGCAAGCGGTTGTGAAATCGTACAACAGTCCTACGATTCAGACTAAATCTGAAAATATTTCTGAAAGTTGGATTTCGCGATTTTGCCATCCTCGCTCTTAAGGGATTTGTGTGGAACCGGGCTTGACAGAAATCGTAGTAATACTGTAGTGTAGTGCAGTGTAATGTAGTGTAGTGTAATGTAATGTAATGTAGTGTGATGTAGTGTGATGTAGTGTAGTGTAGTGTAATGTAGTGTAGTGTAGTGTAGTGTAGTGTAGTGTAATGTAGTGTAGTGTACTGTAGTGTAGTGTAGTGTAGTGTAGTGTAGTGTAGTGTAGTGTAGTGTAGTGAAGTGTAGTGTAATGTAATGTAGTGTAGTGTACTGTACTGTACTGTACTGTAGTGTACTGTAGTGTACTG
>PIVL01000403.1 GCA_003354145.1 Paracoccaceae bacterium | reverse complement strand
TCTTCTTTTTCGATCTGCGCGCGCCGCTCATCAGCTTGACGTTGCCGCTCAGCCTCAACCGCCGCTTCTTCGCGAGCCTTGGCCTCTTTCAGATCGCGCCTGTGTTGGGCGGCTTTTTCCCTTGCCTTTTCTTTAAGGGCGGCTTCGCGTCGCGCGGCCTCAAGCTCTGCCTTGTGCTTGGCGTCTTGGGCGGCCCGAAGTTCTGCCGACTTTTGATCAGCGGCGCGCTTCGCCGCCTCTGCCTTGCGGTCGATTTCAGCCTGCTTCTCGCGTTCTTCGCGCTCGGCAGCTTCGCGCTTTTCACGCTCGGCAGCCTCTTTCTCGAGGCGCTCCTGTTCGGCCTTGGCCTCAGCCTCACGGCGTTTGGCAACCTCCAGGCGCAATTCTTCAAGTTCGCGCGCATCGGCTTCGCTCTTTTGCGCCGATTCAAGCATCATGCGCAGTTGAGCGAGCGTCGAGTCCTTGGCGAATTCAGCTTCTTCCTGAGACTCCGCCCAGCTATCATCAATCTCGACAGACTCGAGTCCAGCGATCCGCTCGGCGATCTCTGCGCTGGCTGATACAGCGGTCAGCGAACCGACATTGATTGCAGCCAGTCGCACCGCGAGCTTTCCCTTGCGATCGTCCTCGGCGGTTTCCCAATCGGTCAGCGGCTTTCGGGTTTCGTCTTGCAGATTTTGGAGGAACTCTTTGCCCTTTTTACGCTCTGCGTTCACCGCATCAATTGCGGCCTGATGGTCTTGGTTCAGATCTTTACCAGCGGCATCAAAGGCGGTCTTTGTGCGGGCCACCTTTGCGGCTCTCGACCGAATATCGGCTCGTCCTTTGGTCGTGCTGGTGTCTGAGGTAAACGACCGGACCTCTTTGGCAATCCCGTCGAGCAATCCTGTGACCTTTTCTGGGGAAGCAAACAAGGCTGCCAGATCGGTTTTTACCGCCGGCAGGGCGAACTTTTCTGGTTCCGTCATTTCGTTCATTTTGATCTCCTTTATTCGGTTCCAAAATTTAGGTATGCATATGAGCCAAATCGTTTCTCGGCTTCAAAGTCATATGCGTGCGCTGCATCCGCCTCGTTGACGAATAAGCCGAGGTGACGCGGACGACCGACGCTAATCTGAGCGGCCCACTTTCCGCATTGATGCAGGGACACGCCCTTGAAATGCGAATTGCTGTTTGGATTGGGCCCACGATTTGCATTGTTCTGAGATCGTGAAGCTGGACGGAGGTTTCCAAGTAAATTGTTGGAGCGAACTCGGTCCCGGTGATCGACCTCAATGGACTCGTCACCCCAAAAGGCGGCAGCCATTAGTTTGTGAACAGCTTTAGTTTTCGGCTTTCCGGCACCGCACAAAACTACAATCGGGTATCCCATCCCGCCGATACCAAGCTTGAGTACTCGCGCCGATATGCTCAATCTTGAGCCGTTGGAGCGCGTGATTTTTCGATAGTGCGATTTGACACGTCCTCTGTCAGAGACAGAATAAAGACCTTCATAGCCCGGTATCGGCATCCAGAATTCCTTAGTCATTCTGCTGCAACCCCACCGATCTGTATTTGTTCGATTAGTCGCTCTCTGTACCAAGCGGGCATTTGATAAGCGCCGACATCTTCACCGGGCCCAAACCAATTTCCGCTATCCAGACATTCTCGAAAAAGCCTCCGCGAGCGTTGGTTCTGAAACACTCCAAGTTGGAGTTCTTCGTCATCGACGGCACGTAAAATGACGTGGTGGGGAGGCTGATCGGTTTGAAAGATCAAACCCACTTGATCCGGCCATTCGCCAGTTAGGGATTGAAACGCTTCGCAGGCGAAAGACATCTGCATGTGGTAGCCGTAGTCCGTAATTTTACGGTCACACGCGCGATAATCGAACGGGCGGCCCTGAGTTGAAACTTTCTTGAAATCAGATACAAAGCCATCAAAGCTCACCTGATCAGGCCGAGCCAAGCACCACAGGTCGTTGATCTCATCCTTGAATGCCATCGTGATCTCAGGAATGCCGCCTAATGCAGCACAGGCCGCAGGGTCTTTCAGAAGCACGTTGCCCATACTCTGAATGAGCCCCCACTCCTCGGCGGTTACTTCATCGCGCGGATCGTCCTCGACGGCTTTCCAGAATTCGACGCTCTTTCTTCCCGCAGGAGTAGGGTTGCCGTCGACATAACGCTGCACTTGCTCAAAGGTTGGGCGACTTGGCCTGCCGGACTTTGGAGCGCCACCGCTTCTGGCCAACTCGAACATTTCTGCAATCGTCATTTCTTTCTTACTGACGCCCGGCAGAACAAGAACATGATGCCTTGCTGCTTCTGGTCCGTGCTCGATATAGGCGGCCATAATCCGACCGAGACGCAGGGCATCTGTCTGTTTTCTCTCAATGCGGTCAGGGTTCAGTTTATGAGTCAGCCAGACATCAGCCGGGGTTTCCAGCTCCAGCTTGCGCAGAATGCCCGAGGTGACGGACACGCCATCACAGCATTGACTGTGGTGTTGCTCAAGCGGGATATTGTAAAACCCCGGCTCGGTGATTTTTTCGCCGTCACCTAGCGTTCGGATCTCAAATGCATCATGAGCCATGCGGTTCTCCAAAAAGGCGCGGACGGAAGGTTCGAGTCCGTCCGCGCAAGGTGTCCTGCAAAATCGAGCAGGCGTGGGGGAGGATTGAGCGGTGGTGATTCCGCTTACAATATCGCCACTAGCGATTGAAGTCAATTCCAAAGTATCGCTATTGAGGGTTAAGGCGGCGTGCCCATTATCGCTATTGTTCAGGCATGTTCGAGCTATCCGAAACCGAAAAAGTTTTGTTCCAACGGCAGCTACGCTTTGAGGTGATTTTCAATTTGCTGCACTGGTCCCTCGAATTTAGGCAGATCAATCGTTTGTTGATATGCCTCGACCCAGATGAAGGGATTTCCGCGCGCGCAGTGGCGCGAAGGTGCTGCCTGTCACGCGGCACAGTCCGCCGCCGCGTGACGATAATGTTGCAACGCAAGTTGCTAGACAGCGCCGGTTTTGGGCTCCGCATGTCAGAGGTTGGCCGGGGCTATTTTATATTGATGCACCGCGAAGTTTTGCAAATCGCAACAGGCCATCAGGTCGGGTTGAGTGGTAAAATGCAAGACTTCCATATGGAAGTGTGGTTCGGAAACCCGTCGGATATTGCAGCACTTAAAAAAAGTGTCGTTTCCTGACGACCTCCCCGCCATAGTTTTGCGGAAAAACTAATAACCCACTGTTAATAGCGACTTAATCAGGTGGGCCGTTCTGGCCCGCCCTTCGCTTGACAAAAAAATTGTCTCGTCACAGAGTCCCGCTTTGTGAGTTGCATTTATATGGGGGTCTAAATAAAAACTTTACCAACAGAATTTCTGGCACGAATAGTCAGACTGACAGATTCACAACTAAGCGTGGTGGCGCGCGAAGTGGATCGGCTTACTTGTTGTTCTCTTGCTGCAAGCTGTCCACCAGATCAGAAACAATCTGAAATTTTGCCGCCGAAAGCTGATTGATTTTATCGAGCAGCGCTGTGTCCTTGGC
>PIVL01000402.1 GCA_003354145.1 Paracoccaceae bacterium | reverse complement strand
ACTGACCTGATAATGAACATCGCCAAGATCGGCCAGTCATGCGACGCGCGGCGAAAAGTCTGCTTCGAGCCCAAATTGCATACATTCAGGTCAGTTTTTTAATCATAACAGCATCTGTTTCAAGGTAATTGCTGAGACGCTTGTAACCTTGGCTTAGGTAAAACCGACGAGCGGTACCTGTGCTCTCAAGTGAGCATATTGTAATCCCCATTGTCGATGCACTTACTTCCATGTGGCAGAGAAGTGCTTTGCTTATACCAAGATAACGGACGTCGGGATTTACGTAGTTAAGAAGTATTTCTCCCGTATGGCTAATCATTCCAATACCAAGAATTTTTCCACTATCGTCAGCGACATATAAATCCGATGCAGTATCGCTCACCCATTGGCTCCAAGACTCAATGTTCTTGTTTGCTAGCCAGCCTGCGATTTCCTGCGAGTCGTTTTCATGATCTATAACGCAAAGTTCAGATATAGAGCGCCTTAACACATCTATGGCCTGTTCGGCGTCATTCACAGTTGCTGGTCGGATTTTCATAAGTTTATGTTTAATTTATGATCGAAGATGTGCAAGCAAAATAGGGTCACCGTCTACTTCGTCCCACGTTGACGCCATTGGCTGGGGTGACTTTGATTGCCCGGTCTGGGGCAGAAATGCTTGGGGTTTGGGTCAAATTTGCAGGATGCGATTGGTCAATCTCCTCAAGTTTTCGGAACCGGATACGTCGAGCAATCGCGACGTTGCACACCTGCGGGCGCTTGACGGATCAGATTGCAACGCCTATGTGCGCAGCAGGTTCGGGTCTCCTGCCGCTCGCAAGCTGTATGGCTTTGGTGAAACCCATCTAAACTGTCTCTACCTCCGATACGGCAAACGCCTTGTTGGTAATGCGAGCTCCATCTGTAACCGCGTGGCCGTTCCTGATTGAGGTGCGACATGAATAGCTATTCTGAAACCACATTGGTGGCCGACTATAAGGCACAGGCCAAACGCCTGCGTGCCAAACTGCGTGAATCCGGGACTGTGGTCAGCCACAGTGAAGCGCTGGAAATGATCGCCAGTCAGCACGGTGCGCGTGATTGGAACACGCTGAGCGCGCGGTCTTTGCGCAATGAACCACCCGTTTTGACGGTGGGTGACCGGGTCAGTGGCCGATATTTAAGTCAGCCGTTTGTTGGGCGTATCATTGGGCTAAGTCAGATCAATGGAGGTCAGATGCGGGTTACGCTTCGTTTTGATGAAGCCGTGGATGTGGTGACCTTCGACAGTTTTTCGGCATTTCGGCAAAGGGTGACTGCGGAGATTGGCAAGGACGGTCGGTCAAAACGCAAAACATCTGACGGTGTGCCACAAATGGTGCTGGATCTTGTGTAAGACAAAAGAGGCGGGCCAAATGGCCCGCCAATATATTTTTTGAGTGCCTCCGGCGGGGATATTTTCACCAAAATGAAACGCCGGTTGGATGTTAAGGTCGACCTATTCGGCGGCCCATCCGCCGACGGCTTTGACTTCGAGAAAGTCCTCGATGCCAAAAATGCCGCCTTCGCGCCCATTGCCGGATTGCTTCATGCCGCCAAAAGGTGAGCCAGCAGACCGTGCCTGACCGTTCATTTCAACCATACCTGACCGAAGTACCCGCGCCATGCGGTTGGCCCGCGCGCCGTCCTGGGTCTGGACATAGTTTGTCAGCCCATAAGGCGTGTCATTGGCGATTTCGACGGCGTCTTCTTCGGTATCAAATGGGATCATTGTCAGAACCGGACCAAAGATTTCTTCGCGGGCGATCGTCATGTCGTTGTTCACATCGGCAAACACCGTTGGTTTGACAAAAAAGCCCTGATTGACGCCATCCGGACGACCAGTGCCACCTGCGACCACACGGGCGCCTTCGTCGATACCAACCTGAATCAACGCCTGAATTTTGTTGAATTGAACCTCGTTGACGACTGGACCAATGTGGCGGCCTTCGTCATGGGCGTTGCCAACAGTAACCATACTCGCCGTGGCGGCAGCAGTCTCTACCGCCTGATCGTAGATCTCACGCTGGACCAGCATCCGGCTGGGTGCGTTGCAGGATTGGCCGGTGTTGTTCATCATATGCAGAACACCGCGTTTTACCGCCTTTTCGTCTGCGTCGGCAAATACCACGTTGGCACCTTTGCCACCCAACTCTAGGTGTACCTTTTTCAGGGTATCCGCAGCGTTTTTAGAAATGGCCGTGCCTGCGCGGGTTGATCCGGTAAAGCTGACCATATCCACATCCGGGTGGCCCGACAGGGTTGATCCAACGCCAACTCCATCGCCATTTACCAGATTGAACACGCCTGCCGGGAACCCGGCCTCGTCCATCATTTCGGCAAAAATCATCGCGTTCAGCGGGCTTTGTTCGGACGGTTTCAGAACCATCGTACAACCAGCAACAGCCGCGGCACCCACCTTGAGTGTGATCTGGTTCATCGGCCAGTTCCACGGCGTAATCAGTGCTGCTACGCCCACTGCCTCAAATATCAAACGGTCGTTAGGCGAGCGGTCATTCAAAGGCCGGTCGAATTCAAACGCGCGGGCGGCGCGGACGAAATTTTTCAGATGGTACGATCCGGCGCCAATCTGCTGGGTGCGCGCCATGTCGATCGGGGCGCCCATTTCGGCGCTCATTGCCTGAGCGATGTCTTCGCCACGGGTCGTGTAAATTTCCGCCAGCTTTTCAACCAATGCAATTCGGTCTTCGACCGGAGTAGCCATCCAGCCAGGTAAGGCTGCCTTGGCTGCCGCGACCGCAGCATTTGTGTCTGCCTCACCACCCAGCGAGACAATCGCACAAGGTTCTTCGGTTGACGGGTCAATCACTTCAAAATCATTCGGTACAGCGGGGGAAACCCACTGGCCATTGATGTAAAAATCACGCTTCTCGATCATGGTAATCTCCTTGGATCAGCAAAATCTCCTGACCGGGCGGTCAGTGATTCGAGCTTACACTGTCATTCGTTTGCGATGGGAGCAAGACAGGGGATGAAACACGCGACCATTGGCACTATGTTATGCATGGCGAGAGTCGAAATTGATTGAAAAAAGGGAGACCGACATGGGTTTGCGCATCAACGATACTGTTCCGAATTTCACGGCTGAAACGGATCAAGGGACCATTCAGTTCCACGATTGGGTTGGCGATAACTGGGCCATCCTGTTTTCCCACCCCAAGGATTTTACACCGGTGTGCACGACAGAATTTGGCGCTGTTGCGCAGTTGGCCGATGAATGGGCTAAGCGCGGCACCAAGGTTCTTGGCGTGTCCGTGGATGGTGTTGAAGACCATAAGAAATGGAAAGGTGACATTGAAACGGTTGGTGGCGCTAACCCCGGTTTCCCGATCATCGCTGATGAAGGTTTAGCCGTATCAAAAGCCTTTGATATGCTGCCAGCCGAGGCTTACTTGCCTGACGGGCGCACGCCAGCTGACAGCGCCACAGTACGATCAGTGTTCATCATTGGGCCTGACAAGCAGTTGAAGCTGTCGATGACCTATCCGATGACGGT
>PIVL01000852.1 GCA_003354145.1 Paracoccaceae bacterium | reverse complement strand
ATGTTCCTGCGCATTTCCATTCCGGGGGAACCAGCGGATGGTATTGCCGAGATCCAAGACTATATCGCCACCCTGCCCGATCCGACCTACGGTACGCAGATGCAGGATTTTGGCATCGCTGGTCATGCTGCCGAATACCGATTGCAGATCGACTATGAAGAGGTCGAGGTCGCATTGTCTGACGGCGAGACTGCGTATCTGCGTGCCCCGACCTATACGGCGGCTGATCTGGGATATGGTCCATTGCACCCGGATGCGATGTTGTCCCCTCGCATAGCGCCCCAGATGATCGGCCTTGGCCTGATCGAAGCCATTCGCGCCGAAGATATTTTGGCCAAGGCTGACCCGTTGGACACCAGTGGTGACGGCATATCGGGGCGACCCAATATCGTCTGGTCGATCGAGTTTGACCAACCCATGCTAGGTCGTTTTGGCCTGAAGGCTGGAGCCCCCACAATACGCCAGCAATCAGCTGGTGCCTTTGCCGGAGATATTGGTATTTCGAACCCTCTGTTCCCCGGTGGCTGGGGCGAATGTACGAAATTGCAGGCCGAATGCCGGGCCGCTCCGCATGGGGACGGCGATGATCGGGTCGATGAGATTGACGAAGTCGGCCTTGATCTGGTGACCTTCTACAGTCGCAACCTTGGCGTTCCGGCGCGCCGGGATGTCGGTGACCCGCAGGTTTTGCGCGGCAAACAAGTTTTCTATGAAACCGGCTGCACGTCCTGTCATACACCGTCCTATGTTACGCATCGATTGGAAGATCAGGATGAGCAGAGCTTTCAGTTGATCTGGCCGTATAGTGACTTTTTGCTGCATGACATGGGCGAAGGTTTGGCCGACGGTCGTCCGGAAGC
>PIVL01000851.1 GCA_003354145.1 Paracoccaceae bacterium | reverse complement strand
CCTGCGATGGGCACGCCTGAGCAGGTCAAGGCCAGTCTTGGCAGTGGTCAACTGGCGCGCAAATTGGGGATGCCCTGGCGTTGTGCGGCCGGATCAGCGGCCAATATCAACGATGCTCAGGCGGCACATGAGACTGAATTCAGTGCCTGGGGGTCTGTATTGGCCGGGGCGACTGTGGTGATCCATGCAGCGGGCTGGCTGGAAAGTGGGCTGACGATTTCGTATGAGAAATTCATCACCGACATGGAAATGATCCAAATGTTTGCCGAACTTTGTGCTGAGACGCCCGCCGAAGTGGACGATCTGGCCATGGACGCGCTGCGGGATGTGCAACCGGGTGGGCATTTCTTTGGAACGGCACACACAATAGAGCGATATCAGACCGCGTTTTACGATCCATTGGTGGCGGATTGGTCGAATTTCGGTGCCTGGACCGAAAATGGTGCACTGGATGCCAACACACGGGCCACTGGAATCTGGCAGGGTATTCTGGCCGGGTTCAAACCTCCTGCGCATGATCCCGACAGGATCGGAGAATTGCAGGACTTTATCGCACGGCGCACCCAAGAGGGCGGCGCTGTGCCGGAAAGTTAGGCCATGGCAGGTTCAAAAACACCTCTGTTACACCGTGATGACCCGGATCGCGATCCGCTGATTGGCAACATCAAAGTCACGCGCGGGGATTGGCTGGCGGTGGCGATGGAAGTTTTAGTCAATGACGGGGTTGAACGGGTTAAGGTGTTGACGCTTGCGGATCGGATGGGTGTGTCGCGGTCGTCATTCTATTGGTATTTCAAATCACGACAGGATCTGTTGGATGCGTTGTTGCAGCATTGGCAATCGACCAACACCGCAGCGATT
>PIVL01000850.1 GCA_003354145.1 Paracoccaceae bacterium | reverse complement strand
GCGGGGGCGGTATTGCGCCCTTCGGGTTCGATCAGAATCTGCAGCGGGGTGACGCCTTTAGCCTCAAGTTGTTCAGTGACAATAAAACGAAAGTCATCGCCGGTGACGATCAACGGATTGGCAAAGCCACTACCAGAAAAGCGATTGACTGAAGCCTGAAACAGGGTCTCTTCGCCGATGACACGAGAGAACTGTTTCGGAAAGCTTTTGCGCGACAGTGGCCAAAGCCGGGTGCCGGAACCGCCGCATAGTAAAACCGGTGTAATCATGGAAAATGCTCCAGTGCCCATAAGCTAATGGTACAATCAACTTCGATATTTATTCATCAAGAAAAGATATACTGAATTTTCTTGAGACGTCCACGTTTTCAATGCTTTGGAGCTGCGATATGCCGCTATTGTCAGTGTTTCGCTTAATGGGTTTTCGTAAATGAGCCGCAATTGGCAGCTGTTGTTGGCAAAGTTGCCACCAACCCGCGCGGCAGCCAGAGTGTCTGCATTCAGATTAGGGTCTATTGGTCCGATCACAAATCCTCTGGAATTTCGGCTTCGGCCTCGATTTCTACTCGATAGTTGCCAATCAACTGCGCTACGACAACCAGAGTGTTTGCTGGTTTGATTGTACTGAATACTCTCCCATGTGCTTCAGACACCTGATCAACATCGTCGACATCAGTGATGTAGATACGTGTGCGCACCACGTCTTTCAGACCTGCCCCTAACGCCGTCAGGCCTGCCGAGATTTTGTCCAGGATGAAAGTGGTTTGCGCTCTCGCATTATCTGGTGCAACAACTCGATCAAACCCCGCTGTTGCAGTAGTACCCGACACCAGAACCCGGTTGCCAACACGTTGGGCCCGGCAATA
>PIVL01000849.1 GCA_003354145.1 Paracoccaceae bacterium | reverse complement strand
GGTGACAGTAGCACCCTTTAGGGTTGACAGTATCACCCTTTAGGGTGACAGTAGCACCCTTTAGGGTTGACAGTATCACCCTTTAGGGTGAGAGTAGCACCCTTTAGGGTTGACAGTATCACCCTTTAGGGTGACAGTAGCACCCTTTAGGGTTGACAGTATCACCCTTTAGGGTGAGAGTAGCACCCTTTAGGGTTGCTTGGATTTCCTTTGTGCCTGCTGTGAAAAACTGCTTGGGTTTCTTCTGAGGAATGCTTGGATCTCCTCTGTGAAAGGAATTCCACTCTGGGGCAGACTTTTCCTCTCTAGAGAAAGGAATTCCTTTCTGGGAGCAGACATTTCCTTTCTAGAGAGAGGAATTCCTCTCTGGGAGCAGACTTTTCCTCTCTAGAGAAAGGAATTCCTCTCTGGGAGCAGACATTTCCTCTCTAGAGAAAGGAATTCCTCTCTGGGAGCAGACTTTTCCTCTCTAGAGAGAGGAATTCCTCTCTGGGAGCAGACATTTCCTCTCTAGAGAGAGGAATTCCTTTCTGGGAGCAGACTTTTCCTTTCTGGAGAGAGAAATTTCTCTCTGGGGGCAAACATTTCCTTTCTAGAGAGAGGAATTCATCTCTGGGAGCAGACTTTTCCTCTCTAGAAAGAGGAATTCCTTTCTCGGAGCAGTCCAGAGCATCATATAATTGTTTTCTGTGGTTTTTCTTTGGTTTTCTTTGGTTTTCTTTGTTTGTTCTTTGTTTTTCTTTGTTTTTCTTTGTATTTCTATGTTTTCTATGTTTTTCTATGTTTTTCTATGTTTCTAAGTCTATGTTTTTCTATGTTTTTCTATGTTTTTCTATGTTTTTCTATGTTTTTCTATGTTTTTCTA
>PIVL01000848.1 GCA_003354145.1 Paracoccaceae bacterium | reverse complement strand
CGTACGATGCAGCGGCGGCGCGGACACGCCGTACGTCCCGCTCACATACGCCCTGCTCGCCTCGATCTGTGGCGCCCGCCGGATGTGTGTCGCGATCTGCTATCTCACGGCGCCACGGCCCAGCCATGCGTCGCGCCGTGCTCGCTGCGTAGTGCTGCTCAGGGGCGAGGCAGAACCTGCGCCAATCACGATCGTCGTCCGGGACGAGCGATCCGAGTCACGCCGATACTGTGCGTGGCCGCTACCGGATGCCGCCTTGTGCGCGACGGCCATCGCGCACCTCACGACGTGCCGGCGCGCGAGGCGGACTGCGTATCGGCCCGGCGCTCCGCGCTGTTCGGTCGCTACGCGGGCACGCTCGTGCTCTGCGTAGGGTGCGCGCACACCCGTGCCCGGTGCCTCGGAGCCGCTCACTCAACCCGTCGCGTCATCTCGTCATGCGCGAGTCGTGTCATACACAATAGCAGCTCGCGCACCGAGCGCGGGCGGCCAGGCGCGGGCATGCGTGCGGCGCGTGTGCCCGCGAAGGCTGCGGCACGGCATCGATGAGGGCGCACACGCACGCACGCACCGCGACCGTCGCGCGTATACGTGCGGCAACTGTGACCGGCTGTGCTCCGGGGTCTGCCGCCCACGCGTCGCGTCGGCCCGCCCGTGCCGCCCGCCCGGCGAACGGCCGGCGCACGCTCGCCGCTCACCTCGCCGCGTCGAGCTCCTCGTCACACCCGTAGCAGCTGCGCCCTCTCCGTGTCCGGCGGCGCCACGCTCGGCCAGTGGTCGGTCTCCACCTCCATGTGCGGGAGAACCGGCGACTGTCGTGCCACGCAGTTCAGCCACTCGCCCACCGTGTTCTGCACCTCCCAATC
>PIVL01000847.1 GCA_003354145.1 Paracoccaceae bacterium | reverse complement strand
CTGTCCGAACAGCATCAGAAAATTGCGGCGCAGACCGTCAGGGTCACTCCCAGGGTGCTGGCTTGAATTTTCCCGGATCCACATCATCGTCGTCGTCTTCACTACCTTCAGGGTTGGTGGTACACCAAAGGCCATATAGTTCACTGCCGTTGCCTTTACCTTTATTGCCATGCCGGTTGACGACCATCTGGAACAACTTTTCGTCGGACCAGTTCGCGTTCCCGTTAAAGTTGCAGTCGCTCTCAACGAATGCTCCCGCCGAGGCGATACCTGAAAGCCCCAGAACCAGGGCAGTTGCGGTGGATAGTAGCAATGTGGGTTTCATTATTTCTTCCTCCTCACTTGTTTCAGTGTATTTATGATAGCAATACCCCGGTGAAACCGCTTTGATACAGGTCAATGTCGGTTGGGAGAATTGCTGCGCATTCCGGGGAATGCCATTGGCCCGTTTGGGGCCAGTTCGATGTGGCGCAGCTAAAGCCCCGCAGCGGTGTGCCGCAGGGCGTGTCGCATTATTTGTTTTTGCGGTTATTGGCGTTGTGCGCGCCCGAATTGCCCGGATCAAGGTCCCATTCAATTGATTCAGGAGAGTCGGGAGCCACGTCACACTGGTGATTATAGCGAAAATTAGAGGCTTCCGCGCCATTGCCATTGCCGGCATTGGAGTGCCGGTTGATGATCATCTGGTGCAACTTGTCGTGGGACCAGTTCGCGTTCCCGTTCACGTTGCAGGGGGCCTCAACGGGTGCCCCCGCCCAGGCGATACCTGAAAGCCCCAGAACAAGGGCAGTTGCGGTGGATAGTATATATGTATGTTTCATTATTTCTTCTCCATTTCGCTTGGGTTTTGGGCCGTGTCTCAGGGCGT
>PIVL01000846.1 GCA_003354145.1 Paracoccaceae bacterium | reverse complement strand
GAGTTGCTGAATGGCCTGGCACAGGATTTGCAGACCACGTGGGACGCGCCGTCGGTGACCATGCGTCTTCGCCAGCAGCTGCTCCGGACCCTGATCGAGGACATCGTGGCCGATGTTGATCAAGATGCAGGCGAGATCGTGCTTGTTGTTCACTGGAAAGGCGGACGTCATACAGAACTCAGAGTCAAAAAGCCCAAGACAGGTGAGCATGGAGCCAAAACCAGCGATGAAGCCCTCGCAATTATCCGTGAGATGGCAGGACGGTGGTCCGACACGTCCATTGCGGCATCCCTGAACCGTATGGCTATTAGAACGGGCCAGGGAAAGACCTGGAATGCCAAACGCGTTTCTTCCATCCGGCGTGTGAACAACATCCATGGCTATTTGTCTGCAGACAAGGATGGCCCGTATCGCACCATGACCGAAGCAGCAAAGGAGCTTGGAGTGACCAATCACGTGATCCGCAGGCTCATAAAGGATGGAATATTGCCCGCAAACCAGATTGTTGATGGCGCTCCGTATCAAATTAGGGCTAACGACCTGAGAACTGACGAGGTTCAGCAGGCAACCACCCGGAAAGACCGCCCGTGTCGTGATAAAAGCAAACAGCAGCTTTCAATGTTCTCAAGCACTTAAAAAGGGGGTGCACAATGACCAACCAATTGCTATGGGGCGAATGGACCGCTCACAGATGTTGTTATCGGGCTCCAACATTCCGTTGCTGAGATAGGTACGCGCCTTTGGCATCCGACCTAAGGCGTAGCGGATTGCCTGAGCCAGTGGCGTCTTTCCGGAGATTTTGGGGAGCTGGAGTTGCAGCCAGTCTTCCAGATCATCGAAGACGGGCTTGGCCTTGGTCTGCCGCAGGATC
>PIVL01000845.1 GCA_003354145.1 Paracoccaceae bacterium | reverse complement strand
TCGGCACGGTCGCGCTTACGGCGCTGTATCAGTGTACGGAGTGCCTTGGTATCGAGGCCGTTGGATTTGACCTCGGCGTAAATCTCCTGAATGTCGCCGGTCAGGGCTTTACGCTCCTCATCCAGTCGCTCAATTCGTTTGACCGCAGAGCGTATTTGCTTCTCGGCCTTACTGAGCTGCTTCTTTTTCGGTGGCTTGTTGTGGCCAATGCCGGGTTTCTTCGCCATGTCTTTCCCTCTCGCTTTGTTGTGGGGGAGCGGCTGGCTCGCGGCGCTGGCAGGTATCTCTCAACCTGCAACATGACCCGAAAACAGTGACACTCTCGATCCACCGTCCCCCTGACCGCAACGTAAGCCGGGGCATACGGAATGTCAAGAAAATCGTCGGAAGTGGTTAATCCCAAAAGGGAAACTCCCTTGAGACGTTGCTTCGCAAGCGGGAGGGGGCTGCGTGAACTTTCTCAAGGGAGCTATTACGCCGGGCCGGGCTGGTGGGGTAAAACCCGACGTAATTCGTTATTTCGTCTTCGTCTTAACCGCCATGTGAATACCAAACGTATACTGGCGCGGGTCGTAACCGACCGGGAACGGGATCACCTCCTCACATCTAATCTGGTGCTCCATCAGCGCCGTCGCCGCGACACTCCTAAACTCAGGAGACAGGGGGTCCGTCTTCAAATCCACCTGCAACAGCGCCTGATTTATGCACCGCATACGCTGCAATACCTGTTCGGCGCTGGATAGCGCATCGTAATAGAAGTTTTTTCTGGCCATAATCAAGAATGCCTCCCGGTGATCCGTTCCACCATGGTAGCTGCTTCCGCAGACATCTCAAGCATCTTTTGTACCAACTCCTTCCCGATCTGGCGTTCC
>PIVL01000401.1 GCA_003354145.1 Paracoccaceae bacterium | reverse complement strand
AAAGGCTTAACACGCTGGAATACCTTTTGTTTTGTACCGAACGTTTCAAGGCTGCCACAAATAGTTTGAGGTCGGCCAGATATGTCCGGCCGACCTCTCCAATTTTAGCTGTTTGACGCTGAGGTTGTAGGTTCAGCATCAAGTTCATTCGACGCTGGTTTGTCTGCATCTGTGACGTCCAGCACGTTGTTCGCCACGCCAGCCACGCCGTTTTCCAGGCTGATACCCAGCTCTTTGCCAAGGGTCTGCATCGCGGGCATCTGAAGCGCCATGCCAAGAATTGAATCCAACGCTTGGTTGACCGGGGTGCCATTGCTGCCGGATCCGTCGCCGAATCCGGAACTGCCATTGCCCATACCGGTGACCTGGTGGATTTTGATCGAGTCGATTTTTTCAGCCGGTTTGACCATTTCAGCGATGATCGCTGGCATTGCCTCAAGGCTGGCCAACCGGATTTTCATGGCAACGATCTCGGCGCTCAATTCATTCTCAGAATTTGCAATCGCAGTCTGACCCTCCGCTGTTGCCAGCAAATCAGCTTTCTTGGCCTCAGCGCGTACTGTCAAGGCACTCGCATCGGCTTGCGCTTCTTCCAGCTTGGCAGCGGCGCGGTCGCTTGCAGCGTCCTTTTCAGCCTCAGCCGCCAGGCGAATACCCGTCGCCTGACGTTCGGCTTCTTTCTGTGCCTCAATCAAGGCAATCTGCTTTTGACGCTCAGCCTCAGCCACAGCACGTGCAGTTTCAATGGCCTCAGACGCCTTTTTGGCTTCTGCGCGCGCACTGTCAGCAGAGGCGCGTGCCTGGCTTTCTTCTTCGGACTTGCGGGCGACGATGATTTGACGCTCCTGATCAGCTACTTCAAGTTCACGCTCTTTGGCAATTTCAGCCTCACGAATTGTGCGCTCGCGCTCGATCTCAGAGGCCCGAACTGCGCGTTCACGCTCAATTCGCGCCTGCTCTTTTGCTTGATCCGAAGCTTCTTGATTGCGTGCGATCTCTGCCTCTTGGCTGGCTTGCAATGTCTGGATCTCGCGTATTTGCGTAATCGAGGCTTCCTGCTGCTCACGATCAATTTGGTACTTCAGCTTTTCAGCTTCCATCTCAGATCGCGCAACAGACACATCTGCCTCTGCAGTGATTTCGGCGCGCTCCTTGCGGGACGTGGCAATGACCGCAGCCAATTTTTGCATACCAACCGCATTAAAGGCGTTATTTTCGTCCAATTGCTCAAACGGAGTCTGATCCAACGCAGTCAGTGACACAGCTTCCAACTCCAGGCCGTTTTTCAGCAGATCTTCAGATATCGCATTTTGTACTTCCTGGACAAAGCTGGCGCGGTTCTCATGCAACTCGTCCATTGTCATTTGTGCTGCAACGGCACGCAAACCGTCGATCAGTTTACCTTCGATCATCTCTCGCAATTGATCGACATGGAAAGTCCGATCACCAAGTGTCTGAGCGGCGCGTGAAATACCGTCTTCTGTTGCGTTGACCGAGACATAGAATTCGACACCAACATCAACTCGCATGCGGTCCTTGGTAATCAACGATTGCTCGTTCACGCGGGCCACTTCAAGACGCAGAGTCTTCATATTAACCTTTGCGATCTCGTGGAGGAACGGCACGACAATTGTACCCCCATCCATAATGACCTTTTTGCCGCCCGAACCGGTTTTCACCAAGCTCGTCTCGCGGGTGGCTCGTTTGTATAGGCGGGCCATGATCAGGCCGATAAAGACCATAAGGCCGATAAGAATACCGGCGGTTGCAAGAATTTCTGTTAGTTCCATGAAGCTTTCCTATGTGTTTCCAATAATGGTAGTGTCGGGGCAAGACGACCGTCAGATCACAAAGAACCTGTCTCCGCGCTTCCGAACAACGATGACGTCACTGTCTGGGGGGAAGATACCATCGTCTTTCAATGGTTCGACGCGAAGATAATGTATGTTGCCATGCCGATCTTTGATTTTGGCCTCTGCGGGTTTACCCCGGATCGCTGTTCCTTGCGTGATCGTGCCGCGATGGCCGCCCAGATGTCGGACACGCATTGCGCTGGTTTCCGTCTTTGGCATGATCAATGCAACATGATTGGCAATGATCCGTGTGATAGTGATTGCAGGAACCATCGCGGCAATGACCGCAACCCAAATGAACAGCGGTGTGCCCAAGATGGTGCTGGCGGCGGACTGAATAACAAGCCCCGACAAGCCAAACATCGTCAAGAAGGACACAAGCCAAATCAGAAATGGCACTTCACGTGCGCCCAACCAGCCAAGGATGTCAGACGGTGAGGTAGGCACGTCCGTCACATCGGCGGCAACGACCGAATCAAGGTCAACAGCATCCAAGCCAATATCTGCAGACAAATCAAAGTCCGCGTCCATATCGATATCAGGCCCTTCACTACCAATGCCCAGAATGGTCGCACCCAGTAGTGCGCTTACTATTTCAAGAAGGAACAAGCCCGCTGTGACTGCTAGCGCTA
Organism: Paracoccaceae bacterium; assembly: GCA_003354145.1. Classification (GTDB taxonomy): domain Bacteria; phylum Pseudomonadota; class Alphaproteobacteria; order Rhodobacterales; family Rhodobacteraceae; genus NORP181. The sequence continues at coordinate 1,107 of PIVL01000401.1, read as the reverse complement.
TAGAGAACGGCAAGGCCTCGGGGGCCAGAAATACTGCGAACAATTTACTTCCCTTCGCTTCCTATATAGATGAGGGCGCTCCATAATGTTAGGTATATATTTGCAAATTATTCTATAATCTGTAAAGTACATTGATTATTTGCGAAAAATGCCTATGTTTTTTTGGGAATGTATGGGAATCTTGTTAGAGGACAGCCATGCCTGACTTTATGCAACGCAGGCGGTGGGCTCGGATGTTGGACCAGAGTGCAGCGCAATTCTCCGACGTTCAAGTCCCGGAAAAAGGCTGGATCGCCACGATGCGCTTGGCCTTGGGCATGTCAGCTGAACATGTGGCCGTGCGTAAAGGTGTCAGTCGGAACGCGGTTTATCAGGCAGAACGGAGCGAGAAAGGCGGTGCCGTGTCACTTAAGCAAATGGAGAACATCGCCGCAGCAATGGGGGGCAGGTTCGTCTATGCGATTATCCCGACAGCACCTGTTGAACAACTCAAATATCAGCAAGCAGTGCATCGGGCCCGCATTCTGGCTTTGGAGGAGCCTGAGTTTTCAACTTGGTCCCAGGATGATCAGCAAGACTGGATAGATGATACAACCGCACAGCAGTTGCATGACATGCCTTCAAGCTTTTGGGATGATGAATAGAAAGGCCACTACCTTATTGCCATAAGTCCGTTGCAAACGATTCATGCCACCCGGAAAATCCGAATAGCCACTTTAGCGCAAACGTAGTCGTTCGTGCGTGATGCCGCATCGGGCGGATTGGGCTCGTAGTCGCCCTTCGGTCCCCGCTCATCCAACGACTGGTTCCGCCGACCGAATGCCGGGTCTTCGAGCCAACCTGCTGTAAGGACCGGATCATCCCCGATCTGGAAATGGCGGCTTTCGGGGCTCCGCTCAAACTGACCTCGCTGCATCTCCGCAAGGCAGCTCAGAGCCCATAGCGCCAGATATTCCGTCGTGATAAAGTGTCTTACCTAGTGTTCCGAACCTGACATAAGATTCCCAACGGCTTTGGATTGTGTCATGTTGAATGCATGAGACGTTATGATATTTGCCTTTATCTGGCACCCGATGACCGAGTGCGGCTTCAAACTCTGGTCGCTGA
>PIVL01000844.1 GCA_003354145.1 Paracoccaceae bacterium | reverse complement strand
GCCATCACATAAGACAAAGAACGATGCTTCTTCGCCCTCAAGAAACTCTTCGATCACAACCTCAGCACCCGCGCCGCCAAAGGCGCCGCCAAACATGTCGTCAACCGCTGCCAATGCAGAGGCCTCGTCCATGGCCACGATCACACCTTTTCCAGCGGCAAGCCCGTCTGCCTTGACCACTATCGGCGCGCCTTGCGCATGTATATAGGCCTTTGCGGCCTCGGCATCGTGAAAATGACCGTAGGCAGATGTCGGTGCTTTGACCGTATCGCAAATCTCTTTGGTAAAGCTTTTGGACGCCTCAAGCCGTGCGGCCTGTGCCGATGGCCCAAACACCAGAATACCCGCGTCGCGCAATCGATCTGCGATGCCGACGGCCAGCGGCGCTTCGGGGCCGACAATGACGAACTCAATCGCATTTTCTTCGGAAAAGCGTACCACAGCACCACCATCCATGATGTCCAGCGCGGCACAATCGGCGATCTGGGCAATGCCGGCATTGCCGGGGGCCACGATCAGTTTGTCGCATTTGGGGTTCTGCATCACCGCCCAGGCCAACGCATGTTCGCGCCCGCCGCTGCCGAGAATTAGGATATTCATGAAATTGCCTCTCGTGATGTGCTTGGCCTTGGCTTTGTGGCGTTCTAAGCTGGGACAACTCGCGAAACAAGGTGCGCAAATGTCCGATCTGATAGATGACCCGGTTCCCGGTCAAAATATGCCCGAATATACGGTTACCGAGATTTCAGGGGCGGTAAAACGCACCCTTGAAGACGAATTTGGCCGCATCCGCGTCAAAGGCGAGGTGGGGCGCGTATTCAAAGCGCGATCCGGCCATCTGTATTACGACGTCAAAGATGACCGCAACGTGTTGG